>JBCBEA010000200.1:0-7143 GCA_038529195.1 Cyanobacteria bacterium J06600_6 | reverse complement strand
AATATTTTTTTGCCCAATTGAGAACCATTGCCTGATTCTGTTTCAAACACCTGTAAAGTTACAGTTTCAGGCTGCTTAACCGCCAGCCAAACAGTTACCACATCTTTTTGGACATGACGCAATATTGGTCCAGCAATGACTAGTGGTAACTGCTCTAGTTCTGGTAAAAACTGAATGGCGGAAGTGAGCTTAGACAAAAGAAAGAAAAACACGGGGTAAATAACTTCAATTGCGATCGTAACAAAAAGATAAATGCTGCATATCTATCCTTGTAGGTAAAAATGTGAGCTGGGATTAATTGACGATCGTCTATTGTTGATTTTTTGAACTTTTTTGGCTTCTAAGTGGGTAAATTAAGAAAACAATAGCCTTTATTTTAGAAATTGTTTAACTAAAGAGGGAGATTGAATGAGACTGGCGATCGCTAATTATTTTCTGACTGAGAAAATTTATGAAAGTATTAACTCCGAAGTCTATCGCGGTACTAGAAAGTCAGACGGTCAAAAGTTTATTCTCAAATTTCTCAAACAAGATTATCCTTCTCTTCAAGAAATAACTCGCTACAGGCAAGAGTATCAAATTCTTCGTCAACTAAATCTTGATGGAGTAATCAAAACTTATGGATTGGAAGAAGAACCGAGAACTTTAGCCATCATTCTGGAAGACTTTGGGGCTTTATCTTTAGATAAATTGATGAGAGATTCTCTTTTACTGTGTCAAGTAGGAAAACTTAACCAGAGAATTGAGGAATTTTTGCATTTGGCGATCGCTATTGCCGAAATTTTGGGTCAGATTCATGGGGCAAAAATTATTCACAAAGATATTAATCCTTCTAATATCATCCTCAACCCAGCTACTAAAGAAGTCAAAATTATTGATTTTGGCATTTCCACGATCCTCACGGTAGAAAATCCGACTTTTAAGCATCCCAACGTTTTGGAAGGTACCTTAGCATACATATCTCCCGAACAAACGGGAAGAATGAACCGTTCTCTTGACTACCGTACTGATTTTTACTCTTTGGGAGTTACTTTTTATGAGTTACTAACTGGACAAGTTCCTTTTCGGCTCTCTAACGCCATGGAGTTAGTCCATTGTCAGATTGCTAAACAGCCTCTTGCTCCCTATGACCTAATTGCCATACAGGGAGAGAATTGTTTTCCCAGAGTCATTTCTGATATTGTCATGAAGCTGATGGCAAAAACAGCAGAAGATCGCTATCAAAGTGCCTGGGGGTTGAAGGCAGATTTAGAAGAGTGTCGGCGACAATGGCAGGTGCATAATTCTATTGCTGAATTTCCTTTAGGCAGTCGAGATATTTCTCCTAATTTTAAGATCCACCAAAAACTCTACGGTCGGCAAAAAGAAGTAAATATATTATTAGATGCTTTTGAGACAGTTGCGACGGGAAAACCTAATGCCACCAAAATAATGCTGGTGTCAGGTTTCTCAGGCATCGGCAAGTCTTCATTAGTTCGAGAAATCTATAAACCAATTACCGCCAGGCAAGGCTATTTTATTTTTGGTAAATTTGAGCAGTTTCAACGCAATGTACCTTATTCAGCGATCGTTTTTGCCTTTCAAGGATTGATTAAACAACTGCTAACTGAAAATTCTAGCCAACTCGATCAATGGCGAGCCAAGTTGTTAGCAGCTTTGGGCAAAAATGCAGGGGTAATTGTGGACGTGGTTCCCGAAATAGAATTGATTATTGGCAAACAGCCAGCAGTAGCACCTTTAGGGGCAACAGAATCACAAAATCGTTTTAACTTGGTGTTTCGTAACTTTGTGCGAGCATTTTGCGCTCCAGAACATCCTTTGGTCATATTTCTCGACGATTTACAGTGGGTAGATTCGGCAACTCTCAAGTTAATCGAATTGATGGTAACAGATGACGATTTGACCTATCTGTTTTTCATTGGCGCTTATCGAGATAATGAAGTTGATGCTGCTCATCCCTGGCAAATTACCCTAAAAAAATTACAAAAACCAAAGGATAGCGCGACCCATCAGAGTGCGATCGCTTCTATAACTTTAGAACCCCTAAATCTTGATTGCGTAGCTCAAATTATCGCTGAAACCTTAGCTCAAGACCGCCAAGCGATCGTGCCTTTAGCAGAGTTGACCTTGCAAAAAACTGGGGGCAATCCTTTCTTTGTCAATCAATTTCTCAAAACCCTGCATCTAGAAAATCTGCTCAATTTTGATCTCAACCATCTTCGGTGGTAATGGGATTTTACTCAAATTGAAGCAATGGATATCACAGATAATGTGGTGGAATTAGTAATCAAAGAGGTTAAAAAACTCCCCTCTACGACTCAAAATATCTTGGCTATGGCAGCCTGTCTAGGAGCATTTTTTGAGTTAGATACTCTCTCAATTATCTGCAAAGAATTTCCTTCAACACTTTTTGATCGTCTTTTACCCGCAGTTCATTCTGGCTTAATTCTGCCTCTGTCGGCATTAGATTCGCAACTGACGATCCAAGACTATAAATTCAATCACGATCGCATTCAACAGGCTGCATACTCTCTAATTGAAACAAGCCAAAAAGCAGTTATTAAGCTGCAAATCGGTAGGCTTTTACGAGATAGTCTTCCCGATCAAGAATTTTCCGAAAGATTGTTTGAAATTGTCGATTACTTTAACGTAGGAAAAGAACTCGTTACGGATCTAGATGAAAAGATTCAACTAGCAAAGTTCAATTTAATAGCTGGTCAAAAAGCTAAACAAGCGACAGCCTATGCTGCTGCCCTAGAATATCTAACTTTAGGCATCGGCTACTTAACTGATGATAGTTGGCACAAAAATTATCAGCTGACCTGGGAACTTTATCAAGAACAGTCGGAGCTGGAATATTTAAATGGTAATTATTCTGAGTCAGAATCTCTCATTCAGCTTTTGCTCTCCAAAGCCAAGTCATCTTTAGAACAAGCAGATGTTTATAACTCGCTAATCCTGCTTTATACGATCTTAGGTAAGTATCCAGAAGCTCTGAATGCGGGGCGTACAGCGTTGCAAATATTAGCTATGGAGCTGCCAGAAGCTCAGATATTAGAGGCATTAAACGTCGAAATTATAGATGCGAAGCAAAGTTTAGCGGAGCGGGACATCACTTCTCTGCTCAACGCCACAGCTATGGAGCTTCCAGAAAAAAAAGTTGCGGTGAGATTGTTCATCAATCTACTCACTCCTGCTTATTTCTTAGATCAATATTTATTTGCCTTAATTGCCACCAAATGTTCTAATCTTTGTTTTAAATATGGGGCAATCCCCGAAGCAGCTATGGCTTATAGTTGCTATGGCACTATTTTGATTTGGCATTCTCAGGAATCTCAATTAGCTTATCAACTGGGATTACTTAGTCTAAAAATTAGCGATCGCTTTAACGATTTAGCTTTTAGATGTCGAGCCTGTAATATGCTGGCAAACCATATCACGCCTTGGGTTAAGCACATTAAAGCTGCTGATACTGTCAATGAGCAGGCTTATCAAGTTGGCTTGGAATCAGGGGATATTCAATTTGTTGGTTTTTCAGCTATTAATAAAATTGGCAATCAATTCTTTGCAGGCAATAATCTAGAAGAGCTTTTAAAAGTTATACCTGATTTAATCAGTTTTGCTACCAACCCTAAAAATATTACTGTTCTAGATACATTATGGGCGCGTCAACTAACATTATTTAATTTAACTGGTAGAACTCAAGATAAATTCTCTTTTCATAATCAGGGCATAACTGAATCAGAATATATCGCTAATTGCGAATCATCTCAAAATTATTATTCACTTTGCATTTACTATGTTTTAAAATCCCAAATTTTCTATCTCTATCATCAATACGATTTAGCATTAGCTTACTCTCTCGATGCCGAACCACTGTTACCCATAATCCGCGGTCTGATTCCCGAAGCAGAGCATACTTTTTACTCTTCGTTAATTATGCTGGCTCTTTATCCCCAGACCAATATTCAACAACAATCAGAATATATCCAGAAAATAGCCAACAATCAAAAACAACTGCAAGAATGGGCGGAGAATTGCCCAGAAAACTTTTGCCATAAATACCTGTTAATTGAAGCTGAAATGGCAAGAATACTCGGTCAAGACTTTTCAGCTATGGAACTGTATGACCGCGCGATCGTATCCGCTAGAGAACATAAATTTATCCAGAATGAAGCTTTAGGTAACGAACTAGCAGCTAGATTTTGGTTTGGCAAAAACAAACCTGATTTTGCGCGACTGTATTTAAAACAAGCTCATTATGGCTATCAAATCTGGGGAGCGAAAGCCAAAGTCAAAGATTTAGAGGTGGAATATCCCCAACTATTATTTGATGTGGCTAAAACCATAACTACCGATCCCAAGGCGATCAATCGAGTTACGCGCAACACCGCTAGTAGTACAACAGGTGTTTTAGATTTCACTAGCGTCATTCGCGCATCTCAAGCTTTTGCAGGGGAAATTGTCCTAGACAAACTGCTCAAAAAACTAATGCAAATCCTGATTGAGAATGCAGGCGCTCAGAGAGGGTTTTTAATTTTGAAAAGAGAAAACAATTGGTCGATTGAGGCAGAAGGCATCACTAACCAAGCTGATGTGACAATTCTTCAATCAATTCCCATCAATTCTCTAGACTCAGCTCAAAAACCATTACTGTCCAGTGCGATCGTCAATTATGTGGCTCGCACTCAAGAAAGCCTGGTTTTGAATGACGCTACTAATGAAGGACAATTTATTCGCGATTCTTATATTATTGACAATCAACCAAAATCAATTTTGTGCGCTCCTCTACTTAACCAGGGTAAGTCAATCGGCATTTTATATTTAGAAAACAATCTGACTATCGGCGCATTTACTCCCGAACGAGTAGAAATTTCAACGATACTGTCGGCACAGGCAGCAATATCAATTGAAAGCTCCCGTCTTTATTCTCAGTTAGAAGATTATAGCCATACCCTAGAACGAAAAGTTAACGAACGTACCTCTGAACTACGCCAGGCAAATCGTCAACTAGAACGTCTAGCAAATTTAGATGGCTTAACTCAGGTTGCTAATCGTCGTTATTTTGATGATTATTTTGGGCAAAAATTCAAAAGTCTAGCAATGGAAAGACAACCTTTGTCTTTAATTCTATTCGATGTGGATTTTTTCAAACGCTACAACGACCGCTATGGACATCAGGCAGGAGATAACTGTTTAATTCAAGTAGCTCAAGCAGCACAAAGAGCCGTAACAGTACCAGGTAGCTTGGTCGCTCGCTATGGAGGAGAAGAGTTCGTCATAGTTCTGCCCCATACGAATATTGATAAGGCAAGGGCGATCGCCAAATCAATTCAACAAGAACTTCACAACTGCCAAATTATCCACGAAGCATCAGAAGTTAGTCGATTTGTGACGGTCAGTATGGGTCTTGACTGTCAAATACCGACCCTAGAAACCAATCCGAAGTTGATGATTGGAAATGCTGATGCAGCCTTATATATGTCTAAACAACAGGGGCGCGATCGATATTCAAAATATCCTGATACACCCGCTTAAGTATATAGCCATACAGCATTAGATGAGGACAAGTTAATTGATCTGTTCGTAAGGAGTTTATTCTAGCGAAGCCAATATACCGGAGATACTTTCCCGACCTGGTAATTTATGTAATTAGGAGGTGAGAAAAGCTTTGAGCAAAGCAAGTGATGGGTAAATGATGTTCTGGCATCATAACTTTGCCATGTTTTTCTGGAAGCGCAAGTTTTCTTAAGCTGTAGGCTTACGAGTAACGCCATAGCTGATAAACGGGCTTATTTGGGGATTTTTATGGGTCGCCTGGGATTCGAACCCAGAACCAGTCGGTTAAAAGCCGAATACTCTACCGTTGAGCTAGCGACCCCTGAAAGCTTACGTTTTCGCGTTTCTTTCCATGGATGATTATCATAACACAAGTTTTTGTAAAAATCCTAGTTTGCCAAGATTAGCTGCTTTTTTTTCTGGGCGATCGCTGTTTGCAGTCTGGCTGGCAACCAGTCATAGTACTTAGAATAGACTGGCAGTCTTGGTTTTAGCTCCCACCCTCCTGTTGCTAAAATTGCCGACAAATACTTGTAAGTTGGATGAGGATAGTCAGGATTTACCTCATCAATTGGACTAATACCACCTAGGTCAGTTGCTCCTGCAGTTAAGCAGTCCAGTAAGAATTGAGGATCGGGTACTAGATTAGGCGGAATTTGAATTCCTACACCTGATGGCAAAGTTGCTTTGGCGATCGCAATTATTTTCGGTAACTGCTGAGGCTCAAAATTAGGAAAGGCTAATTCTTGCTTCGTGCCCACACTGTGAGGTTGTAGGATTACCTCCTGAATATGTCCCCACCGCTCGTGGATGCGTGCAATCTCTATTAACGAGTCCTTGATATCCTGCTCCGTCTCACCTATTCCTAGCAGTATGCCTGTGGTAAAAGGTATCTTCAACTCTCCCGCCTGTTCTAATTGTTGGACTCTCAATTCTGGCTGCTTACTCGGAGCATGTTTATGTACTGTCTTCATCAATTTGGGGGTTAGCTGTTCAAGCATCAGTCCCATCGATACATTAGTCTGCTTTAACTGCAGCATTTCTTGCCGACTAAGAGGACCCACATTGGTATGGGGTAAAAAACCAAATTCTAAAGCCAGCTCACATACTTCTTGTATTTTTGTAAACCATTCTGCCCTACGTTTAGAGCCAGGATGGACTTCTCCACTCAGAACCAATATCTCCGCAATCCTTTCTACTTTAATTTGTTCTAAGGTTTTTACAATTCTTGCCGAAGACATCCATTTTTCTGTTTGGGGTTCGACTCTAAAATTGCAGTAACTGCATCGATTAAAACATTCGTATGTAGGAACTATCGTGTAGGCAGGACTAAAGGTGATTTCAGGGTTCATAAATGCATTATAAGTACAGCTTATTCGTTATATAAGATAATACTTTCTTAAAAATGTTCATATAAGTAGATAAATGTTCTATATTAAGTATATAGGCAAAGAAACGCATTATCTCGTTTCCCAGTCTGTTCTAGTTTAGAACCTAGACAACTAAATAATTAAAGCAATCATAAACACATGACAACTACTTTACAACAACGCGAAACGCGTGGTGTATGGGAGAACTTCTGTC
>JBCBEA010000199.1:0-7154 GCA_038529195.1 Cyanobacteria bacterium J06600_6 | reverse complement strand
TTTTAGCTCGCTATTCAAGTTTCAATAGTTAGTATAGTACTTTTTTACTATCTAGTGTCTAGTCTTAGTAAGTGCGGTTAGCACAAAGTGAATTTTCATTTAAGTTAAGAGCTTTAAATAAAGTGTCTTAAAAAAATAGGGGAATAGAAAGTTGAAATAACTGGATCGGCTAATTAGAAACCTGGATACGCGATCCTTTTTCTTCTTTATAGACTTCGATTCGGGTTTGGAATGCTTCTTTAAACTGGGGCATATGGGTTACGGTGAGGATACAGGCGAAATCGGAAGCGATCGCATTGATTGCCCCAACTAAACGATTACAGCCTTCGGCATCCTGTGTACCAAAGCCTTCATCAACAATCAGCATCTGTAGGGATGTTCCCGAACGCTGTGCGAGAAGTTTGGCTAGGGCGAGTCTGACTGAGAAATTGATCCGAAATGCTTCCCCCCCTGAATAGGTTTCATAAGGACGTGTACCGCCAGCATCGGCGATGACGATATCTAAGGTATCGATTAGCTTGGTCTTCTTCTTTGATGTGCCTTTCGTGGCTTTTTGGGTTAGAAACTGGACGTGAAACTGATTTCCTGTCAGTCTAGCCAGGATCTGATTGGTTTCTGCTTCAAGTTGAGGCAAAATGTTTTCGATAGTTAGAGCTTGAATGCCATTTTTACCAAAGGCTTCGGTTAAAGTTTGATAGATGCGGTATTGTTTTTCGCAATCTTGGAGCTGTTTCTGAGTATCCTGATGCTGAATCTGTAGATTATCAATTTCGGAAATCGACTGCTGGAGTCTGCCACTGCGAGAGATTGATTCGTCTAGCTGCTGACGACGCTGATGAATTTGCTGTTCTAAAGCTGTAATTTCTTGACGGCGATCGCAAATCGTTTCCTTCTGGGCTATGTGAGTCTGTAGCTGTTCGTAGCTTGTTTGCTTACTTTGCATCCTTGCCTTTAGTAGCTGCTCTAATTCTGTTTGGGTTGCCTGTAGTTGGGGATATTCCTGCTGGGCTTTTTGCAATTCCTGATGCTTTAGCTGCCAGGATTGAGACTTGCGTAAAGAATTTCGGAGATTTTGATGGAGCGTACGATCATAACCTAGTTCACTTAAATGGCGATCGCATTCATTAATTTGCTGTTGAATCTGAGAATCAATATGCAGCTTTTCTAACTTAGTTTGGAGATTGCTAATTTCAGTTAACAGCCTGGGTTTTTGCTCGTCTAATTTTGCCTGACGTTTTTTTGCATCTTCAATTTTTGCCTGCTTAATTTCTGCCCAGTGCAGACTTTTTACTTCACCTCTAACTAAAGCGTGGGTTTGCTCATCATAATTAAGAGTTTGTAGCTCTCCCGCCAAGCGTTTAATCTCTGTCTGTAATTCTTCTGCATAGCTGCCAGTAGCTAGCGATCGCTCTAACAGATCTCTGGCTGATTGAGTCACCTGTAGCTGCTCGTATACTGCTTCTGTTGCTTCTAGCTGCGCTTCTAACTGTCCATACTGCTGCTGTAGACTATCGAAACCAGAAATTTCTTGGGATACTTCCTGATATTCTTGGCGTAGTATTTGTAGCTCGCGTTCGTAGGCGGATAATCGTTCGCGAATCACCCAAATCTGATCCCGTATGTCCTGTTCTTGCTGCTTGGTTTTATCTACTACCTGGTGTCGATGATGTTCGTCTAACTCCCGTTCACAGAGAGGACAAGTTGCCCCAGGATTGTTTAACATCTGCAGCTTTTGCTTAATTTCGTGGATCTGCTGCTGATAGTTGCGCTGATTTTCTTGCAGTTTGGTTCTAGATTCTTTTCTTTCGTTACCTTTTTCTTCAATGCGATCGCGATAAACTCGTTTTTTCTTTAACTCACTAATCTGAGCATCCACGGTTAATAGCTGGTTACGCTGTTCGGGTACTCGGTCAATATCTGAAGCAAATTTCTGAGCAGCATCGTCTAGCTGTTCTAGCTTTGCCGAAAGTTTGGCTTCTTCACGACTGATGTCGCGTTCTAAATCGTTTTTCTGCCTGATTAGGGGGGAAATATACTGCTGTAGCCGATCTAACTCCGTCAGCTTTTGACGAGCTTTATCTAGCTTTGCTAAAGCTAATTCGACATCCTCGCTTTTCGCCAGAATTTTCGTGATTTCCTGCTCCTGCTGTTCGATACTTTCGATGCGGGTTTGCAGCTGATTAACCTCGAGGTTGAGCTGGTTTTTTTGCTGAGATAGCTGTTTTTCGAGCTGCTGTTTCTGCTGTTGGGTTTCTTGATAAACAACAAACTTCCCATCTAAATCTTTCTCTTCTGTCTGCCAAGTTTGTAATTGAGTATATCCCTGAGTAATTGCATCTGTCTGCTGAAGCAAATCATTGAGAGCAACTAGCTGCCCCTTAATACTATTGATATCTTTAGTAGCGCGATCGCAGTCTTGAACCAAATTTTGATATTGACTCTGCTGCATGGCGAGCTGCTTTTCCCAGGTTTGGCGCTGATATTCAACTGCCTGAAACTGCTGTAGATTAGTGCGATCGGCATCTTGTAATTTCTGTAGCTTGCCTAACTCTTGCTTAACTTCTTTTAACTCTGTTGCGATCTCATTTTTTGTTGCCAGCTTGACTTTTAAAGGCTCTAAATTTTGCTTTAGCTGTTCGATCTTGCCCTTATACTCCTTTGCCGTATCTTTTGCTCTCCCCGATAGCTGTTCATAACGATCTAACTTTAATAAGTCGGCTAAAATTTGTTTTCTTTCACTCGGGCGACGTAGCATAAATTCATCGGCTCTACCCTGACGCAGATATGCAGAATTAGTGAAAGTATCATAGTCAAGTTTTAAACAGGAGATAATCTCTTCCTGGGTGGCGCGTAAACCCTTAGCAGTAATCGATCTAAAGTTTCCCGCCTGCGTCTCGATCTGAAACTCTAAAGAGCTGCTTCTTCCTCTAGTGCGGGAGCGAATAATCCGATAATTCTGATTGCCGTAACTAAAGTCAAAATCAACACGGACATTCTTACTACCACCGTTAATTACATCATCTTCCGTTGCTGCCCGACTTTTACCCCAGACTACCCAGGTAATTGCCTCTAGCAAAGAAGATTTTCCCGCTCCATTCGCACCACAAATACAGGCTGTGTGCAACCCTCTAAAATTCAAAGTCGCATCTCGATAACTGAGAAAGTTTTTTAAAGTTAGGTGCAACGGAATCATATCTTTCTGACAAAATCCTCTGACTTTATTTTTTGGCTTTATGCGTCTTGGCTAGTACATTTGCCTTATTTGCTTCAGTCTAAGTTCGGATTCTGGAGGATTTCCGTATTTTCCGCCCGTCTTCACAAAAATTTACAATCCTGCTAGATAATTTTACTGATATCGAAGCTCGACTTCAAAACCTGAGCTAGTTATTCTGAGACACAATCTTTTAGACATAATCTTAATTGTTATTATTTATTTTAGACATTCTAATAGCTGAAAAGTTAATTTTTTCTTAAAATATTTTGATTTTTAGTTTCAATCTACTAGTAGATTGTAGTTGTAATCTTGACTATTTTAAATAATGAATAAATCTAAATTTTATTGTATGCAATATCTATTTTTCAGGATATACTAATACCGCTAACATCATATTTGATAACTTGAGCTTATGTTAAAACAGCTAAATGCTGGTATAGTTTCTTTGAGTTTAATGTCTACAGTGGCAGCACCAGCAATGGCACAAAGTAATTTAAATATCCCATTGAACAGTAATTCTGCTACCACAGAAAATCAGATTGCAAGCGACTATTCAAACTTACCTTCTAGTTTTCCAGTAGTAGAGAGTTTGGGAAATTTAGCTGTTACAAACAGTTTAGATTTCTCAGATATTGCTAACGGCACAGTAGACTTAGGCGACGATTCTACTATTGCTCAAAGAAGAACTAGAACTAGAACTCGTTCAAAATACAAATATAGTGCGGGGTTGGATTTAATTAACTTTGGCTGGATCAAAGACGAAAATGGGGCTATTTCTAGCGTTTTAGGGTTCAACGTTGGTCTAGGGGTTGGCTACCGCAAATATTTCAAACCAGTCAAAGAAGGTGAATTTAACTTCTCCTGGGATGTCGGCACAATCTTACTGCTGTTTCCTTTTGCAGGTGCTGGAGCTGACTATCAGTGGGATAGTGGTTGGTATGCTGGTGGTCGTTTATTAGTTTTCCCTGCTGTCTTCTTTATTGATGACTTCTTATTCCCTGTATTTCCTAGTTTGAATGTTGGCTATCGCTGGAAGTAATTTTAGAGTCAGTTGGAATTTAATTACATTAAGAAATCGTATATTGATTTTGAGTTACGCACCCGATGACGATCGCGGTGCGTTTTTTTTCCAGTTAAGTATAGTTTCTAACTCAAAGTCAGAATTTTTTGTAGAATCTAACGAAACTCAGTTGAAATTGAAACGTGATATCAGGAATAGATCGAGGAAATGCTTTAATTATCGGTGCAAGTCAGGGTATTGGCTTGGGCTTTGTGCAGTCTTTGTTAAGAGAAAACAATATTCAGCAGATCTTTGCTACCTATCGCCAAGATGATACGGCGGCGGAATTACTTAAGCTAGAAACTGAATTCGGCGATCGCCTTCAATGTCTTCAGGTAGATGTCACTCAAGAAACGCAAATCGCTACCGCAGTCAAACAAATCCAAACATCTGTCCCGCAGCTACACCTGGTTATTTACTGTGTTGGGGTCTTGCACGAGGGAGAATTAACACCAGAAAAAAGCCTGAGACAGATCAACAGTGAGAATTTAATCTATTCTTTCCAGGTAAACAGTGTGGGTGCAGTACTGTTTGCCAAGCATTTAATGCCTCTCTTTAAAAAGACAGAAAAAAGCGTTTTTGCCAGTATCTCCGCTAAGGTAGGCAGCATTGGGGATAATCGTTTGGGTGGCTGGTATGGCTATCGTGCTTCTAAAGCAGCATTGAATATGTTTCTGAAGACTACGGCGATCGAATATAGCCGTCGATGTCCCAAAACCATTGTTGTTGCCTTACATCCAGGCACTACGGATACCAGACTATCTCAGCCTTTCCAGAAAAACATACCGACTGGAAAGTTGTTTCCTGTCTCTAAGACAGTCGGTCTTTTATCTCAGGTAATTTCTAATTTAGAGCCAAAAGATAGCGGTGAATTCTTTGCTTGGGATGGCACACAGCTACCTTGGTAACAAAAGCTCAAACTGGAGAATATTGTTTAATTTAGAGAATCTGATAAGACTCCACTTCGAGTACTGCACCGATCATCGCGATTGTCATTACATCTTCGCGGATCTTACCCTTAATCTCTACCCTGATCCCGTCTTGCTTCAATTCCTCCGCAGCGTCTTTCAATTCATAGGTTGTTCCGTCTTCACTAACTAGCGCCCAAGTACCAAAACCAAAACCCTTTTTTTCAACTGTGCCAATAACTGTCATCGATTTCTTACCTCAGTAATAAAGAAGGGTCTGGCAATGCCAAACCCAATATTCTAATTATGTCTTCTAATTATATGTGCTTGTGTTTTTAAGCGATCGCCAGTTTAAGCATTCTGAGTATCTTTCTGACTAGCTAAATATGCCAAACCTAGACACAAAGCAGCATTGACAATTAAATAAATACGAGCGATCGCGCCACTGCCCAGAAGCCAGATACCAGGATCGGTAAAGGCACTAACTCCCAAACAGGCTGCGACCCCAATGCTAGAGCCGATCGCAAACCATTTGAAACTGGAATTTAATAATAGTGCCATCAAGATAAAGGGAATTAAGGCACTGGCAAACAGAGGATTGAGATTAGAATTACCCAAAACTACGTTGCCCAATTCGGGTAGAGAACTGCCAAACAGACGCATTGGCCATTGCGGTAAATCGAACCAATATAGTCCCTGGAGGAAAAACAAGCCCGAACTACCAAAAATAAGACCACCATTCAAAGCGAGGGTAAAAGGTAAATAGGTACGCAGTAACCAAGCTAGTAAATAAGAACCAATTACCATTCCCAACTTGGGTAACAGCGCCACTGCACCACCATCGATCCAAAAACCGAGATTAAGATAACCACTCTTACGCAACCAGCGAAAGAAGTCATTAAAGGTAATCTTGCCTTTAAGCGCTAATTGAACCGCTGCATTCGCATCTAAATGTCCCGCACCAAAGTGATTGAGATGGTCTTCGTCTTCCTTACGAGCAGACTGTTTGAGGATATCCCGCACCTCATCGGGAGAATCAATACCCGTCGCGCGAACTAAAGCAGCCACACCCGCTACGTGGGGAGCAGCCATGCTAGTTCCCTGGAAACCAGCAAACATAGACTCTTCAGGAGAATTGGGATCGGGATTGATTGTATTCTGCCAAATACTTCCTGATTTGTTCATTCCCTCGCCCCCTGGAGCTGCAATATCCACACCCGCACCGAAGTTGGAGTAGCTAGTTTTATCCCCCGCAGGATTAGTAGCCGAAACGCTAATCACATCAGGATAACGAGCGGGATAGGAAGACGAGTTACGACCTTCATTCCCCGCAGCAGCAATAACTACAACACCCCTATTGTGAGCGTACTTGATCGCTTCTTCCATCATGCTGCTTGCACCGCCACCACCAAGACTCATGTTGATTACGTCAGCGCCATTATCCGCTGCAAACTTAATCGCCTCGGCAATATCAGCAACCGTTCCGCCACCGCTGGCAGATAGAACCTTCAAAGGCATGATACTAGCTTCGTAGGCAATACCTGCTACGCCATAACCATTATTCGTTGACTGGGCGATCGTTCCCGCTACGTGGGTACCGTGTCCATGATCGTCACCAGCATCATCTTTGTTTTTAACAAAGTCATATCCCGCCACAAACTTAGTAGATTTGAGGTCAGGTACTTTACTCACCCCCGTATCAATCACGGCAACGGTTACCCCCGCCCCCTTTGTCTCATCCCAAGCCTGCTCGACATTAATGTCCCGAAAGTTCCACTGCTTGTTGTACTGGGGGTCGTTGGGTACGGCGTTAATGTGATAGAGATAATTTGGCTCGATATATTCTGTATCCTTGCTCAAATCCGACTTTCTCAATTCCTTGAGAACTTTTTTATCCCCTTTGACAATATAAATATTATCTTCAATTGAAAAGAGACTGTTCAAATCTACATTTTGATTATATTTAGTAGAC
>JBCBEA010000198.1:0-7187 GCA_038529195.1 Cyanobacteria bacterium J06600_6 | reverse complement strand
GTCTAATTACTATTCGTTGCGATCGCAAAAAAATATTTATTTAGCTTTAAATATCACCAAAAAATATTCTTCTATTTCTAAAATCAGTGAATGTTTATAAATTCACAAACACAATAAAAAAATAATCCTACCAAACATGTTCGTGTAACTATTTATACAATTCAGTACATAGATTATCATCTGTTATGCTGCTTAATTAATCAATATTGGCAACAAATAATATCCATACTGCATGGTAATGGTCGGCTGCTGCTCGACACTCAATCGAATTAAATAAATTAATAAGTCACAGACTGTCTAGATTTGAGAGGCTTTGCGTTTGCTTGTGTGTGACTTGTCCTCAAAATTACTTCGAATGTACAAAAATCAAAAAATTCTGGTATTATTGGGAATTATTACCACCTTAAAATTACCTGAGATTTAGATTAATGTAAACTTAACGACAAGCAGCTATCAAAAAAACAGCTTAATTTAACCTTATCCAATAACGTATTTCTATTTTATATATTCTTGACTTTACAGTAGCTAAGGAAAGTCAAGTTCAGGTACATATAAGACCGCAGCTTTAGTGATATTTATAAATATTAATTCTTGATAATGAACGGGACCAAAAATTATCTACAGGTATTTGATCGCCCCGCCCACAGTTTTGATTTAAGTGAAGAGCAAGAGCAGCTTTTGCCAAATGATCAAGATATTGAGTTTTTTCGAGAGCATGGTTGGTTTGTTACACAGAAGGTTCTCTCAGATGAACTAATTGATCGCATCTTTGTGGCGACGGAAGAGCTATATGCAGGCAACAAGGATGCAGAGATCCCGATTCCAGGCTGCTCTAACTGGAAGTATGGAGATGACACTCCAGTAAGAAATAATGAATATATTTCGTTTCAAAAAAAAGCTTTTTGGCAAATTTCACTCTCACCAGTTATTGGTGCCATAGCTGGAAAATTGATGAACACTGATACGGTGCGATATTTCCAGGATCAGCTAGTTAGCAAAGAACCTAGCGTAAATCATCATGAAACTCGCAGCACCAACGTTGGCTGGCATACCGACCGTTCTTATCATTCCAACTGTACTTCTGACAAAATCTTAACCGCCTGGATTCCACTTCATGATGTTGACTGTTCTCATGGATCTTTGGTGATGGTTGATGGTAGTCATAAATGGTCACAAACAGATCATATTCGCGGTTTTAATCATGAAAATCATGCTGAGATAGAACAAGATTTTCTCCGTCAGGGTAAACAGTTCCAGAAAGTTCCTCTTGTTTTAAAAAAGGGACAAATTAGCTTTCATAATTCATCTATAATTCACGGCAGCTTTCAAAATAGAAGCAAGATCATGCGTCGTGCCCTGGTTTTAAACCTTCAAGATGGAGATAATCGCCATCAACCCTACTGGAATAATGGTAAGCAGATTAACCACTTTTTAGATTCTTTCTGTCGTCAGCAAGCTAACGGTTTGCCAGACTATACAGATCCTGCCATTTTCCCAGTAGTTTGGTCAAAAAATGTCCCATGCAAAAATAAGAAATTGCCCATCAGTCTGTAGGTAACGGGCTTAATCTAGATTAGTTGCGTTGATGCTCTAGATGAGGTTAGACCGTCAAATATCTGTGTACTAAAGAGTCAGTCAACTCAGGTGTTGTTCCTTTAGCGACGATCGCACCTTTGTCCATGATAAAAAACTTCTTAGCAAGCTGGCGAATAAAATCTATTTTCTGTTCGACAACGATTACCGTAATCCCTTTTTCTTGATTAATTCTTTTTAAGGTGTCTTCAATCTCTTGGACGATAGAGGGTTGAATGCCTTCGGTAGGTTCGTCAAGCAGCATGATTTTTGGATTACACATTAATCCCCGTGCGATCGCCAGCTGTTGCTGCTGTCCCCCACTAAGCAAACCTCCCTGACGGGGTAAGTGTTCTTTTAGCATGGGAAAAAATTCAAATATCTCGGAAGGAATACGTTTGCTGCTTTTACCACTAGCAGAGAATCCTAGTTTGAGATTATCCAGTACTGAGAGATAGGGAATAATTTCTCTACCCTGAGGAATATAGGCAATGCCATAACGCGATCGCTTATAGGTGGGAGCTTTAGTAATATTTTTATTATTAAAAGCAAGGCTTCCCTTCGTTAGTTTATTTAAACCAATAATACTTCGTAATAGAGTTGTCTTGCCTACGCCATTTCTGCCTAACAAACCAACCATGTCTCCCTTGTTGATAGTCATGTCAACGTCAAACAGAACGGGGGTTTGCCCATATCCAGCCGTCAGATTTTTGAGTTCAAGCAGCGTCATCTATTTTTTCCCTTCCTAAATAAACTTCTATCACCTGGCGATTGTTTTGAATTTCTTCCACTGAACCCTCGGCTAATTTTGCCCCCTGATGCAGCACTACAATTCTTTCCGCGATTTGCTTCACAAACTCCATATCATGTTCAATCGCGACTACTGCATGATTTTGCGCCAGGGTTTTGATGATTTCCCCTGTAGCATGAGTTTCTTCGGGAGTCATCCCCGCTGTCGGTTCGTCTAACAGGACAACGGTAGGATCTTGGGCAATTACCATGCCAATTTCTACCCACTGCTTTTGACCGTGAGAGAGAGAAGAGACGACGGTTGCAGCATCCCCCAGTAAGCCAATGCGGTCTAAAACATCAATGATTTTATCTTTTTTACCTTTGGTCAGCTTTGCAGTAATGGAATTCAAGATTCCATGAGAACCTTTCAACGCCAGCAAAATATTTTCAAAAACAGTCAGTTCGTTATAAACATTGGGGTTTTGGAACTTGCGACCGATACCCATGCGGGCAATATCGTAGGGACTTCTATTCGTAATGTCTTTGCCCTGAAAATAGACGTTGCCTGCTGCTACAGGAGATTTGGAAACGATCGCATCTAAGAGGGTACTTTTCCCGGCTCCATTGGGACCAATAATCGTCACAATTTCGCGATCGCCTACCTCTAGATCCACCCCTTTTAAGGCTTTAAAACCAGAAAAGACTACCTGTAAATCTTTGACTGATAGTATTGATTCCATGATTAATTACTTACTGTTAACGGCTGCTTTTTAGTATTAGCTGGTTTTTTCTTGGCAAATAATTTCGTAACTGTACCAACTAAACCGTCAGGAATAAATAACACCACAATTAGCAGTAGCACTCCGACAACTAGCTGCCAGTCTTGGGTAACTCGCTCGGCAGAATTTTGAATTTGACCCAAAAGTATCGCTGCGACTAACGGTCCAATTAATGTACCTCTTCCACCAATTGCGACCCAGATCACTACTTGAGTTCCAAAAGCCACCGCCAAATAGACGGGCGAGATAAAGCGGTTAAGAGGAACAAATAATCCTCCGGCAATACCCGCAATACCCGCAGACAGAGTCCAAATAAAGATTTTGAAACTAGCGACGTCATAGCCTAAGTAAGAAATGCGGTTTTCGTTTTCCTTAATTGATCGCAGAATCAAACCAAAATTCGAGCGAGTCAACCACCAGCTACCCACCAAAACCAAAGTAGTGAAGAGTAAAATTATCCAGTACAGTCCATTGGGAGGAATATCAGCGCCAAAAATACTTAGTTTGGAAACGTCAGTAATACCGTTTGTTCCCCCTGTATAAGCCTGCTGGCTAATGAAAAAGGTAGTCAGAGCCGAAGATATGGCAAGGGTAATAATTGTGATATAGACACCGCTTACTTTGGAGCGAAAAATAAACCAGCCAATGAGATAAGCAAAAGCTGCTGGGACTAACACCATCGCTATCGCAGCTACGGGAAAAAATTTCAAAGGAGCGATAAACCAGGGCAATTCGGTCAAGCCATTCCAAACCATAAAATCTGGAAGACTGCCACCGTAGGTATTACCTTCTGCTGAAAGATTTAACTTGAGATAATACGCCATCGCATATCCTCCCAAGGTGAAAAATACTCCATGAGCAAAACTTAGGATTCCCGTAAATCCCCAGACTAAATCGAGGGAGATAGCCAAAGAGCCAAACAAAAGAAGTTTTGACAGTAGTGATATTTGGAACGTACTGACGATAAAAGGCAAAACTGCCATCACCAGAAAACTAATCCCTACAATAATCCCTAATCGAGTCGGAGTTCGCGATCGCGTAGCAATACCAATTGTTGACTGTGCCATGATTACTGATTACTGATTGATTACTAATTAACCGCGTTTTTGGATTGTAAATAGACCTTCTGGCTTGTAGCGGATTAAAATAATTACCGCTGCCAGAACAATTACCCTAGCTGTCGGATCGTTAAGCAAAAAGGCAATCCCCGCACTGGATTCGCCAATCAGGAAAGCCCCTGCTAGTACCCCAACCAACTTATCAACTCCCCCAGTTACCACCGTCATCCAGGCATCCACTAGATAGTCTTGCCCCATCGGTGGCGAAACACTTTTTAGCGAGGAAATCACTGTTCCTGCTATTCCTGCCAAGCCACAGCCGTAGGCAAAAGTCAGCATATCAATGAGACTCGTATTGACCCCCAGGCACTTTGCCATATCTCTATTTTGGGTAACTGCTCTTACTTGACGACCAAGGTCAGTTTTATTGAGTAGATAGCTCGTCACAACCAGTAGGGCGATCGCTACGGCAACAATAAACAGACGGTAATAGGAAATAGCGATCGCCGGGGAACCGTCAGCACCATTGAGTAGAGTCAAATTTCCCGAGATGTAGGATGGAGATTTTACATACTTTAGCTGGGCTGTAAAAATAAGTTTGACAATCCCCTGCAGTACAATACTCAAGCCCCAAGTAGCCAGCAAAGTTTCCAAAGGACGACCATAAAGTCGCCTAATAATTACCAGCTCAACTAAAGCTCCAATCGCGCCAGTAATCAAAAAAGAAAAAGGAATAGTGAGCAGCAAATCCATGCCAAAAGCATCCTGCATCCAAAAGGTGACATATGCCCCCAGCATAATAAACTCGCCGTGAGCCAGGTTGATGATACGCATTACCCCAAAGGTAATCGCCAAGCCCAACCCTGTTAGCAAGAGAATGCCAACAACACCAATCCCATTAACTAGCTGGTTTCCCAGCGCAACCATACTAAAAGCTTCGGTCGCCTCCTCCGTTGCAGCTTCTTGGGCTAAATAATAAAGCGGAAACAAATATGCATACATTTTTTTAGTGGTGAATAGGAAAAAGGAAAAAGTAATTGTCAGTTATCCCTTGTCAACTATCAATCAGCCTAAGCTTTCTCTAAATACTTGACCTGCAAATCTTTGCCTGTCTCTTTGATCGGACTATCACGAGTGTCAGGAACAGGACGAGTACAGACTCGACCAGGATATAGGGTTTGACTCCAGGCGATCGGCTGAACGGCTGCAGGAGTAGCAAAAACGATTTCTGCTTGACCATCTGCCTTCCATTTGCCAATCCGAGAATACAGGTAAGCATGATAATTATCTGGGTCTACCTTAACTAGTCCCTGTGGCGCCTGAAACTTTTGTCCTCTTGTAGCTTCACGAATAGTTTGGGTAGTGAGTTCACCCCCATCTTTCAAAACATCCTGCATCGCTTGAGCCATAAAGAAGGTCTGAATATAGGCAGCTTCCATTACGCCGTTGGTAACGCGGTTGTCACCAAATTTTGCTTTAAACTGCTCGACGAAAGCAGCATTTTCAGGAGTATCTACGGTCTGGAAATAATTAAAGCTAGTAAAATGTCCCTCTGCATATTCCGAACCCATCGCCTGAATTTCTTCTTCGGTAGTGGGATATGCCATAATTGGCACCGTGTCAGAAGTGAGTCCAGCATCTTTATACTGACGGTAGAAAGCAGGGATACTATCACCAACTAAATTACTAAGCACAAAATCTGGTTTAGCCTGCTTAATTTTGTTGATAATTGTGATAAATTCTGTTGTACCCAGAGGTGAGTATTCATCGCCAACAACTTGTCCGCCGATTTTTTCTAACTCCGCCTTGGCAATTCGATTGCTCTCTTTGGGGTAGATGTAGTCGGAACCAACGAAGAAGCCTTTCGGTCCAAAATTGTCTTTGCAATAGGGAATTGAATCAGTAATTTGCTGATTGGGTGCAGCTCCTGTGTAGAAAACGTTGGAGCTACATTCGTTACCTTCGTAATAAACAGGATAATAGAGTATTGAATCCTTTTCTTCAAATACTGGTAATACTGACTTACGGCTAGCAGAAGTATAGCAACCAAGAACACAGACAACCTGATCTTCATCGATTAGTCGTTTCGACATCTGGTTATATAAATCCCAGTCAGAGTTGGGATTAACCACCACCTTCTGAATTTTTCTACCGTTGATACCTTCCCCATTACCTTCCCAAGGACCAGTGTTTGTGTTGATCTGCTCTAGGGCGAGGAAGGTTGCATCCTGGAGAGATTTTTCAACAATGGCGATCGAACCTGTGGTGGAATACATTACCCCCACCTTGATCGGGTTCTCGCCCAAGTCTTCGTCACCAGTGCTAGAAGCACCTCCGCTACAGGCAGCTAAGATACCTGAACCTACAGCTAAAGAACTATATTGAATAAATTTACGGCGACTAATCCCGTTATATAAAGTCGGTCTATATTTCTTGCTCATGAGTTTTCTTTTCTACTGAAACGAAATTGGAAACTAGAGATATGTCAGAAATTATTAACTTTAAAGCGAATAAAAATAACCATTAACGTTTCTGACAACTAGCATGTTGAAAATTCAAATAACTATCTGCCTAGCTGAATTTGTTCGAAATTATTCATCAAACTTTTGAAAGCATATGCTTTTTTATTTAGTGAGTTTGTAGCCGTAAATACAAACTCTTTCTTTGTTTATGGTTAATTTATTTGCTATGGACGTTTAATTACGTCTTCCTAATTTAAAAATTGTCCGATCGGAAATTTTTTATTTTTTCAAGATATCCTGCATATTTTTTGCTCTTCAGATAGCTAGATTTTAAATACGCTCAATCTTTGACTAGGTCTTTAATACCTCTCATAGAATGACTTGTGGCGATCGCGCTTTTCGTGAGCTTGAGATAACAAAAGTGAAGAACATGAATTTCTACATTATGAAAGTTGCTGACATGTGTTAAGTAAAGTATCTTAACTTTCTATATATGCAAGTCATGAAACCAAGATATTTGTAGTTTGCTTGGATAATTTTCAAACATAAATATTCTCTAATTCCTAAGTAAAAAAAATTCATGG
>JBCBEA010000197.1:0-7271 GCA_038529195.1 Cyanobacteria bacterium J06600_6 | reverse complement strand
ATTGCCCGGGCAAGACTAAAGCTTCAGTCAGTGTTGCAGAATTATCTGGAAGAAGAGTAGATTGGAGAAGATATAAGTCAAAAAAATTTCGATAGCCTAGATAAACTTGGTTGAATAACTTTTGCTGTTGAGAATCTTATTTTGGCTATTCCTATATATTTAAATCGCTAGCTATTTCTGACTAGGTTTATTTGCTGCCGATTTTTAATTATTTAAATATTTTTATTGATAGCTTTTTATTATGGTAATGCCACGATGACATCTCAATTTGAAGATTCGGGTCGCGATCGCCTAGCGGAATTGTCAACTGACGATTTTGAATTAATTAGTGCTTATTTGGATGACGAACTGTCTCCTGCGGAAAAAGCGCAGGTTCAAAGCTGGATTGATTTAGACCCCGACTTAAAAGCTGTTTATACCCGCATGTTAAGCCTACAGGGTCAGATGCAAAATATTGACATACCTGAGTGTGACAGGTCGGTAGCAGAAATCACCAGCAATGTCTTTCAGTCTCTTGATCGCCGTCGTCGACAACGCCGTGTGTTGATTGGGATAGGTGCGATCGCTGCTTCAGCTTTGGCGGGAATAATTGGCTCGCTTTCTGGAACTAGTTCAGGCAGTTTTAGATTTGCCCAGTCTCCTACCCCAGAGATTAGTCAACCAGAGACGGTAATGCTGGCTGTAGCCCTGAATAAACCAGCAATTAATATTCCTAAGGCAATTAATAGCTACGATTTTGAATAGTCTTAATTTTTGCCTGCTTGAAAAGGCTGGACACATACCTGCTCCACGATTTCGCTACCAGGAATGACGCTCAAATCGATTTTCCCTCCAGTCTTAGTCGTAATCAGAGCCAGGGTAGGATTTTTTTGGCGATTGTAGTCAAAACTGTAACCATTTTTGAGGGCATAGCTATTTGCCGAGCTAACCGGTTTGCCAATCAATTCTTGCCAACCCTCCAGACGAGGATGCAAAGCTGACTTATCTCTAGCACAGGCTAATATCTGCTCGGTCTCCTCCATCGGACTATCTAAATCCAAACTAGCATTTCGCAGATTGCGATCGTTTAACTCAGTCAGATTCTGAGCAACGTTAGAACTACTGGGATCAACTTCAGGTTCGAAGACAATCTCATTATTGTTCAGCATTACAGAAGAGTAATGGCGATCGTTATCCATGCCAACAAAGTAAACTACTTTACCCATCGTTGCCTGAAAAACGCTGCCTTGAAGTATTGCCTGTGCTGGAACTAAAATGTTGCTGACGCTGCTTTTTGACTTTGACCGACGATGATAGTAGAAATTTTCTTCTAGCTGGCAAATGTTGATATGGTAGTTCTCTGTCTCGAAGCTGTATATCTCTTCATAGTTAGAGTTTAAATCGCGACATTCCACTACTGCTGTTCCTAAGTTGTTCGCATTCGCGACTCTATGCTCGATCCAAAGACTGGAAACGGTCATTAACAGCAAAGTTATTCGTTTATACCAGTTATCCATGATCAAGCAGTTTTTGAAACAGAAAATATCTCAAGATTTAAACGGTCGGCGACTATATTCTTTACATCTTTCGATCCGAATCTTTTGCCTAGCCAAAATCTGGGTTCAGTTTAAACTCAAAGAGTTAAGAGTTAGACAACGCTACAAAATAGACCTAGCTGTAGTCTCCTGCTGACTGACTTAATTTCGTCATAAATATGCACCCATAGTAAAATTTCAGCGGAAAAGGACAAAAACAAGAAACTGGCAATCGTCAAAAGGTAAGATTATAAATGTCGTGCTTCCCTCAAGTGTAATAAATGGCATCGTTACCTCAATATCGACCCAAAAAGCTGTCTCTCGGTCCGCTGGAATCAGAGATATTAAATATCATTTGGGATTTGAAAAGTGCAACCGTTAAAAACGTTCACGATCGCATTTTGAAAGACCCCGATCGCGAGTTAGCCTATACGTCGGTCACCACGGTGATGCAAAGATTGACGAAAAAAGGCTGGCTGAAGTGTAGTAGAAAAGGGCGGGCTTTCTCTTGGCAGCCTCTCGTTTCGCGAGAACAGGCTCAGGTACTTCGTTCTTACGAACAGCTGAATGACTTCCTGGCGGTCAGCAACCCCGATGTTGTCGCAGCTTTTGCCGATAATCTTGATGCTGCTAGTCTAGAACAAATAGAGGCAATCGCCTCCCGCCTCAAAAGTATCCGTCGTCAGCGGGAGGAGCAGTAATGCATTTATTAACCATTTTGATTGTTGTCTCTATTGCTATTTTGCTGCGATCGCGAACTGTCTCTGCAACCAAAGAGTGGTCGAGTCGCTGGTATCAGACTCTATTTTTATTTTGCTTTCCTGGACTATTAATGTTGACTACTGCCGTAGCCGTACTTTACATGGGCTGTCACGGTCACATGCTAGGAATGCGAGCGGGTTCGGTGGGCTGTTTAATCGCGATCGGGCTGATTTTATTTGCTAGTGCCAGCTGGTTCAAGCTTGCCTATCAAAGCTATTGCTCTCTACATCAACTGCGTTGCTATCCTCAGGAGACAATCGCTAACACAACAGCAAGAGTATTAGACTTAGAGTTGCCCTACAGCGCTCAGGCTGGCTTTTGGCAATCAGAATTAATTGTCAGTCGTGGTTTATTAACTGTTTTGGATGCAGAGCATCTGACAGCGGTGGTGGCTCACGAACAGGCTCATGCTAAGTACAGAGACCCCTTTTGGTTTTTTTGGCTGGGTTGGATTCGCAGCTTTAGTTTTTGGCTCCCCAATACAGAAGCATTATGGCAAGAACTCCTGTTGCTACGAGAACTGCGGGCGGATCGTCAGGCTACGGAGTCTGTAGATTTTCTGTTACTAGCAGAATCTTTGCTGGCAGTTGCCAAAGCGCCTCTAGAACCTGCTGTTGGCTATATTGGTTTCAATGATGCTCAAACAGGCGATCGCCTACAGGTCAGAATTGACTCACTACTAAACCAAACTGAATCGATTGAGGAGCATTGCTGGCAACGCTGCACTTGGTTGGGTTGGCTGTTTTTACCTTGGTTAACAATCCCTCTTCATTACTAAAGTCTTTGATTTTAATTTTCAGCTCCCAGCTTGGGTTATAACATCAGCTTTACCCAGGCTTAATCAAAGTGCTGTAAATAAAGTAATAGTTAGATATTTCTTACTGCCACATTTTTAGCAAGTATTTGTTCGAGTCAAGTTCAATTATTTAATTTTTATGGATAATCAAGCAAAGAAATTAGAGTCTCGTTCGGGAGTTGAAAAAACCCTAGACAGCACTTTTTACTGGATCGCCAAAATTTTGGCATTTGCGATCGCTGGCGTCTTAGTTTGGATTACAATTCAGGTTGGAATTAAAGCTATTCCTGCAGTTCAAGAGTTTGGTCTGGGGTTTCTGACTACTAGTAGCTGGAATCCTGTCAAAAGCCAGTATGGAGTTTGGCCTGCAATTTACGGTACTTTAGTTAGCTCTTTAATTGCCCTAGCTATTTCTGTTCCGATTGGCTTGGGAGTCTCTATTTTTCTGAGCGAAGACTATTTGCCTCCTGCTGTGCAAAGGGTAATTGTATTTTTGGTCGAGCTACTGGCAGCCGTTCCTAGCGTAGTCTATGGACTGTGGGGAATATTTGTGCTGATTCCTTTTCTTAAAGGCTTTACTCCCCTGCGGGGACCAGGAATGCTACCCGCTGCTCTAATTCTGTCGGTCATGATTTTGCCGACCATCGCCGCGATCGGTCGCGATGCCATCACTAACGTCGATATTGGATTGAGACAAGCTGCAGTCGGTTTAGGGGCAACCCGCTGGGAGACAATTATTAGAATAATTTTGCCCGCTGCTTCTTCAGGAATTATTGGTGGCATTATGCTAGCTCTCGGTCGCGCTTTAGGAGAAACCATGGCAGTGACTATGTTAATTGGTAATTCTAATCGAGTAGCGTTAGATGTATTTAAACCTTCTAATACAGTTTCATCTTTACTAGCCAACCAATTTGCCGAAGCGAGTGGTTTACAAGTATCCGCTCTGATGTATGCAGCTTTAATCTTGTTTTTTATTACTTTGGTCGTCAATGTTTTGGCTCAACTACTGGTAACTAGACTGCAAAAAATCTAGATAGAGAAACAACTAAGCAAACAATCAGTAAAATTTTAAGAACACAATGACGACACCCACTTTAGATAAATCGGGCTACGGGACGATTAGCCTCAAGCGTAATCCCTCCTCACCTCGCACCTTAATTGGTCTAATCTTGAGCGGAATTGCTGGTTTATTTACTTTGCTAGCAATTATTCCTCTTTTTATTATTCTCAGCTACCTAATTACCAAAGGAATTAGCTCTTTGTCTGCCTCGGTTTTTACTGAATTACCCCCACCCCCACTAGTTGATGGTGGCGGCTTTGGCAATGCTATCTTAGGTACAGTTCTAATGGTGGGAATTGGTGCTCTAATCAGTATCCCCGTGGGCATCATGGCAGCAATTTACTTATCTGAATTTAACGAAGGTAAGCCTGCTGAATGGATCAGATTTGCGACAAATGTTTTGAGTGGTGTGCCTTCAATTATTGTCGGTGTATTTGCTTATAGTGCAATCGTGCTAACTTTTAAAGAGTATTCCGCCTGGGCTGGTGGATTTGCCCTCTCAATTCTCATGTTGCCGATTATCGTGCGTACTACCGATGAATCTCTGAAGCTAGTTCCCCAAGATGTTCGTCAAGCTTCTGTTGGCATTGGTGCAAATCAATATCAAACAGTGTTACAGGTAGTCTTGCCCGCTGCTCTACCCGCTATTATCACGGGCATTACCCTAGCGATCGCTCGTGCTGCTGGGGAAACTGCACCCTTACTGTTTACCGCCCTGTTTACTCAATTTTGGCCTAACTGGGATGAGCTACTGGTAGAGCCGACAGCATCTCTCGCGGTGTTAGTTTACAACTTTGCGATCGTTCCTTTTAAAAACCAGCAGGAGTTAGCTTGGGGTGCAGCTTTTATCTTAGTTATGTTGGTTTTGCTTACCAGTATCATTTCTCGTTTAGCAACAGCCAAGCGAACTTATTAGATCGCACTTATTTTGACCCCGATTGTTTTTTGGTCAATTGTTTATAGGTAAAAAAGTAACGGTTTTACAGTAGCGATAATCCTACTGCAAAATTTCGAGATGCTTTTGTAAAGGTGCAATTGTGTTTGCTGCGATCGCCCCGCTCGCAGCTACCGCTGGGATACCTATTCCCGGAAAAGTCGAATCGCCACAGCAGAGTAAGCCAGACAAAGGCGTAGTCGAACCAGGAAATAGAGCTTTGCCTGCACGATGGGCGGGTCCATAGGTGCCATTATGTCGACGTAGATAGCGTTTGTGGGTCAGGGGTGTGCCGATCAGGGTCAGTTCAGCGCGATCGCGAATATCAGGAATTACTCGCTCTAATGCCTGCCACATGACCTCTGCTCGCTCGGATTTTAGCTGCTTGTAGGCATCGCTACGGCGATCTAATCCTGCCCAAATTTCGTAGGGTTCATTGCCAGGGGTATAAACATGAATGCCATGTTTGCCTTCAGGGGCAAGAGTCGGATCTAAAACCGAAGGAATAGACATAACCACCACATTCTGTGGGGCAGTAATACCTTGCTCCCAATTATTGACCACAATATAGTGGCATTCCAAATCTTCTAATCCTGTCGCGTCGATACCTAGGTGCAGGTGCATAAAGCTCTCGCACTCGGGAATATCCGTTCTCTCTTGAATAAAATTCTTGGGCAGCACTCCTTCAGGAATCATCGGCAGGGTATCCCAAATTGAAGCATTAGAAACGACGTTAGTGGCTCTAATTTCTTTGCCGTTACGCAATTTTACGCCAACAGCCTTGTTATTTTCAACTAATATTTCTTCCACGTGGGCGTTATAAATAATCTCGCCACCCCGCTTAGTTAAGCCTCTTACCAAAGCCTCGACGATCGCCCCGCTACCCCCCAGCGGATAATCTAGCTGCACCCCTGGCTTATACCATTCGGCAAACATAAACGCCATTTCCGCCCCTACCGTACCATCGGCAGGTAAACCAGACAGCAGAAAGCTCAATAAATCCATCCAGTTACGAATAAATGGATCTGTGACCACGCCATCCATAATCTTGCTAAAGGGTCCTGTCATCCGCAAAATATTCGGCAAATGTTTGAGAGTATTGGGTAAATATTGACCCATACTAATTGCAGCTCCCAGATCGAAACGCATTGCCAACGGTGGTAAGGCGTTAACTGCTTCTGCTAGAGGCTTCATTTCTGTCTGAAGCGATCGCCATTGCCTAACTGCTTCTTCTCCCCGAAACTCCCGCAGCACCTCACAAAAATGGTCTGCACCAACGTAGGCGTTAAAATCACCTTCAGGAATCCGACAGCCCCAAACATCGTAGTTTGCCCACTCTAAATCCTCATTGATCGCATCTAGTACCTGACGCAAAGGATTATTGGTGGGGCTAGAAGACAAGCCAGAATACAAAGAAGGACCCGAATCAAACTTATAGCCATCTCGCTCAAAACTATGGGCTGCACCCCCAGGAATTGAATGGCTCTCGCACACCGTTACCCGATAGCCATATTTAGCCAGCAGCGCAGCACAGCATAAGCCTCCAATTCCGCTACCAATTACCACTACATCCACGCGATCGCTCATTGCTATTTTTCGTCCTGTTAAAAATTAAAATTTGCCTAAAGCTTATAGCCCCTACTCATAAATGGTAGATGGCAATCTATAGAAAATGGAAGGGGTTATTTTTTGTCTTGATGGAAAGGCGATCGCTCATTATGTGGAGAACAATTATTCAGCAGCAATCTTAGTATTTAGCAGCAAGTTAAAGCTTACGGTTACTGTCAATTTAAAAAAGCATCAAAAAAGCAGTTTTAGAAAGCTATCTATTTTTTCTGCCAACGATGTGTCGCCCTGAGCTTGAGATAGTTTTTTAGCATTTTTCCAATCATTACGCGCCAAATTGTTTTTTTCTTGGCGAGCATAAATTATTCCTCTATTCACATAAACGTCTGCATAGTTAGGATTAATTTTAATCGCTCGATTAAAATCAGCTAAAGCCAAATCATCTTTTTCTTGTTGAGCGTAAGCAGCACCTCGATTTCCGTATGCTTCTGCATAATTGGGATTTATTTCAATTGCCCGATTGAAATCAGATAGAGCCAAATCATCTTTTTCTTGTTGAGCGTAAGCAGCACCTCGATTGTTGTATGCTTCTGCATAATTGGGATTTATTTCAATTGCCCGATTGAAATCAGATAGAGC
>JBCBEA010000196.1:0-7276 GCA_038529195.1 Cyanobacteria bacterium J06600_6 | reverse complement strand
TTACTGATCTGCTTGGCATTCTCATCAATTCTGCCGTTCATCTGGAGTATTTTTTTACCCCAATCAATAGCGTCTCCTAAACCTGACATACTAGCTATTTATTGACTCCAAAACTTGCTCAATTTCATTATCAAGGTGCTTGATTTCCTGACGATTTCTTATTGTTTGATTTTGATGAGTGTCTATGGAAGATAACATTTTTTCATTCATATTATGCAGTTGAATTATTGCTTCTTCCTGTTTGACCTTTATAGTTTTAGATGACTGTTGTTCCATTTCATCTGTATTATCTTTTTCTTGCATCGAAAATGGTGTTGAAAATTCAAAACTACTTGTAATTGCCTGTTCATCTGCAATTTTATCTGAAATTAATTTTCTAGATGTTTCTTGCAAAAGTTGCAGTGCTTCTATTGCAAGTGAAGCTTCAAGTTTGGGACGGCGCACAGCGTCTTGTTTGTTTGAAACAACTTGAGAAGTAATTGCAATATCCTCAAAATTCTCTGTTGAAGCACCAGGGAGAGTATCTTCACCAACTGCTGACAGCAATAAGTAGTCTATCTTAATCCAGACAAAACCATCCCTCGCGTTTAGCAGAGAGCTAGAGTCTATTTCTGTCCCCAGCATCAGGCTTAAATATTCGATAAATTCATCGTTATTTCTCGAACAATCACCTTTATAATCGTGTTTAATTCCAATGACTGCTTCATCAGGCAAGTTTGAAGCCACAAAAGCAATTCTCGAATCGCTTATATTAACTTGACTCATGACTTTGGTTTCCTCAACTCTTGTAGTTTGGAATTTACCTGTTCTAGCATTAAAGCTATTTCTGGCTTATCATTGCTTACAGGCTGAGCAAACCCTACAGTTTTATCATTTTTGGTAACAGCAATCAGTTTATTTGAATTAACATATTCTGACAGCTTGGCTTCGAGATTACGAATGCCAAATTTTTCTATCGCTAACATTAATTTTGTAATTACAGTATGACTACATTAAGTTTAGCATTTTCATCAATGAGTAATTTTTACCGAATATCAATCAATTCCTAAAAGCGATCGCAACATAGAATTCACCGACTGTCCAGCTTTGGCTAGAGGCTGTTGGCGATTGAGAAAGACGCGAGCGCAGTTACGTCCTGGCATACCCGAAATCGATCCGCCTGGATGAGTTCCCGCACCTGTGAGATAAAGGTTTTTAATTGGGGTAGTGTAGTTCGCAATTTCTGGTAGGGGACGTAAGAAAATCATTTGATCTAAGGTCATATCGAGGTGGTAGTAGTTGCCTTTATACGAACCTAATCTTTCTCCTAACTCTGCAGGACTTTCGACTCGACGGGCGATGATTGAATCTTGCAGGTTAGGAGCATATTCTCCTAGTTTTTTCAGCACATTGTTCGCTGTCTTATTTTTGAGTTCATCTGTCCAGCCTGTACCGTGGAGTCCCGTTCCTTCTTTGCCTGCGATTTGATAGGGGGCAAAAAATTCAATCCAGAGGGTGTGCTTACCTTCAGGAGCGAGAGTCGGATCGAGAACGCTAGGGATATCTAAATACATCGAAGGATTGGCATCGGGAATTTGTCCCATAGTCGCTAGGGAGTGCGCCTGTTCTACATGAGCTACAGAATCAGCAATTAGCACTGTCCCAATCAGATGCTCATCATTTTCCATTTCTAAAGCTGTAAAGCGGGGTGCTTCGGAAAGAGCGCAATCTATTTTGAGAATCGTTTCGTTGTTATTGGTAATACGGCGATCAACTTTATCTCTTAATACAGGCTCGACAGCATCAGCGGGAACTAGCTGTAGAAATAGCCGACGAACATCAATATTAGAAATAACTGCCTGACTGGCACGATATTCTTTACCCCCTACAACTCTTACTCCCACCGCCCGCTGGTCTTCAACAATCAGTTCTTCTACCATTTGCTCGGTCAGTATCTTGCCACCTTTAGCCATAACCAGCTTAACCAAGGCTTGAGTTAGCGCTCCCGTACCGCCTTTAGGTCGAGCCATGCCTGGATGATGTCGCATTGCCAGCATCATTAGACCAGCGGTAATGCCTTTTTGCGAGGGTGGTGCGCCAATTTCTGCTGCTAGCCGAGCTAGAGGTGCTTTAACAAGTTCGGTGTCAAAGTATTCATTGAGCAGATCTTCTGGAGCAGTAATCATGGTGCGGATAAAGTTGAGCGCCTTATCTTTAGAACCGGCGATCGCCAGTACATCTGCCAGATTTTTGCCTTTATAGCCTTTGGCAATACCAAGAATGGATTGGGGTGGGGCATTAAAAAAAGGTGAGATCGCACTCATTAGTTTTGACCAATAGCCAATAAACTCAACATATTTTTCTGCATCTCTGGGACTGTGACGAGCAATTTCTGCTTTAGTCCGTTCTAATGATTGGTGCGCCAGAAAGTATTTGCCGTCAGGATGGGGGCAAAAAGTATGGGGGTCGCAGGTTAGATACTCTAAGCCATATTTATGCAGCTGTAGTTCTTCGATAATTGGACCCAGAAAAATAAATTCGTGGTCGATCGCACAAAGATTAAACTTAAATCCAGGCGCTTCCTTGGGGATAGCTTCTTCCGTCGTGGCTGCTCCTCCTGGGACGGGGCGCTTTTCTAATAGCAGGACACTATAGCCAGCATTAAGCAGGTAGGCTGCACAAACCAAACCGTTGTGACCAGCACCAATTACGATCGCATCATACGCTTCCATTAAATATTTTAATTTCCTTATTACAAACTTGAGCGATATTCTAGATTGAGAATAGCACTCCTAAGCTGCATGAAGAGTAGAATAGTTAATAATCAATCCAAAGAGCAAAATCGTTAGAACATTAGGCTTGAAACTGGATTAAAAATATTCTAGACATCAAAGACTTTAGCTTTAAAATTTTGCTTTAGCCCATATTAACGGTTCTATCAAGCGATCTCTTTGCTATACTTTATAACTACATATTAATTTTTAATAATTACTTAATTATATGAATTCTGTCATTCAAATAATTGAACCGAAAGGAATTTTAGATGGTACAAAAGCTGCAGATTTTCAACATCAGGTAGAGCAAAGTATAGAAAGTGGAGTACACACTATTTTAGTGGACTTTCATCAGGTCACCTTTATGGACAGTTCTGGTTTAGGAGCTTTGGTTAAAGCCTTAAAGACCGTCAAGGCAGCAGATGTCAGCTTTTTTCTCTGTTCGATTAACGAACAAATCGGCATGCTGTTTGAGTTGACCAGTATGGATGAATACTTTACTATTTTGCGCGATCGCCAAGAGTTTAAGCAGCAGTTAAAGAGTTAGAAAAACTAATTTTAAGCAAACTGTATTTTCTCCTATGTGACATTGGCAAATAGCGATCGCGAGTTTAAAAAATGTTGCCCTAGTTTAAGAAATTGTCATTCGGTAGCTCTGATAGATATTGTCTATTTTGGCTGCCGAGCATTTAATATCCGCTTTTAACTTTTCAAGGCGGGCAATCTCAACTCCGCGATCTATCTCTACAGTTTGCTTCTGTTTAACTAAGTTATCTAGTTCGGCTTTACGTGCTTGGATATCACCATCCATTCTCAGACTAATTTCTTGTTCGTAAGTATCGAAACAGTCCGAAATTGCCTTGGCAACCTTGGGTGACTGTTCTTGGGAAATTTGCGGTAGGTGCTTGACTAATTCCTGACGGGCAATCTTGACTAGCTCTTTGCGAGCCTGATCCGCCTGAAATACACCAATACCCATGCCCAATAGGGCAATACCAACTGGTCCTAGAGCTAGACCTGTAATAGCAGAAATTATGGTGCCGACACCATAAACGGTAACAAAATTGAGCATGATATTTTTCCAGTCAAATCCTGCTCCCGCCATGGCAACTCCTGCTAGGTTACCTCTAGCTAAAGAAAAGATTCCTGCTGCCCATTTTGCCCAGGTAGGAGAATTATCCTCTTGAGTCGAGCTAAAGCGGGGGATTGACTGTCCTGTTAGCTTTTCAGTAATTTTATTCGTGACTTTGGTGTAATTTCCCCCATAAATAGTTGCAATTTGCGATAACTGAGCAAATGCCGACTCCATTTCCTGTTCGGCGCTGCGACTCCATTCGGTGAGCTTATCGTTAATATATTGTTCAAACGCCTTAGTTAATTCTCGCTCAAATGCCTCTCGCTTACCAGAAGAAAGAAAATCCAGAAAATTCAGGCTTGGCTGGTAGCGAACAAAGTCTGTCTCAAAAGTGTTACCCAGATCGATGACAAAATTGCTAAAAGAATTGGCGATCGCCGTTGACTTTTGTTTGCTAATCCGACTAATTTCCTGTTTAAAATCGGTACAAATCTCGTTGAGTAATTCAAATTCAGGGGCAACGGAATCAATCTTGGTTTTAAGTTCTTCAATATCCGACTCTAGCAGAGGTAGACGACGACTGACCGCTGACTTGACATGGGTATTTGTTTGTTGGGCTAATACTTTTGCCTGACGTAATTCGGCGATCGCCCGCTCTTGGGTTAAGAAAGCTTTTAATGCACCCAGAAAGGCAGGGAAACCCGTTCCGGTTAAATCGGCATAACTATCCTTGATTCTTTTCCGTAATGCCATTAAAGAACAGACAGGGAAAACTCTCTGGTCATATAAATCCTGCGTTTCTGTTTGGCAGTATTCCTCTAAATTAGCTTTAAAAACCCGCTGAAGTTTCGATTCAGCTTCGGCTAATTCATCTGGATCGTCTGGATCGATCAGACTGTCTTTAACCTGATCCCAAGCGTTAATTAGAAAAAAGACCGTAATGCCTCGATCCTTAATATAGTTTTCCAGGTAACGTCGCTCGCCCAAAGTACAGGGCTGGGTAGCTCGAAGCACAAATAAAATTGCATGACAGTTATTGATGTAGCCCAGAGATAGCTCTTTGCGGGCTTCCGTATCGTTTAGCCCAGGACTATCAACAATCTCGATCCCTTTTTCCAATAGAGTTAAGGGATATTCGACAATGGCATGACTAACATGGGGAAAAGCCAGCTTTTTCTCCTGTTCGAGACGTTTTGCCTCCGCTGGGTCGATCGTATAGCGAGTTTTAAAAGTTGTAAAATCAATAATTTCGGGTTCGGTATCGTCACTGAAATAGACCGTGACTTTTTTTTCTACTCCGTAACGCAAAATAGTTAAAATCGCCGTACAGGGATTGACATCGCTGGGCAGAATATTTTCCCCAATGAGCGCATTCAAAAAGGTACTTTTACCCCGCTTCATATCTCCCAAAACCAATAGTCGAAACACTCCCTCCCGCAGACTCTGACTAGCTCTACTAATATCCTCAATATACTGCTCTAGCTCTAGCTTGCCTGACTGCTGTTGATTTATTACTTCAGCTTCTGTCAAATCGCGAGCAATGACTGCCATTGTCTCGGCAATTTCGGCTCTTACCTCGGCTACTTTTCCTAAATCTTTGAGAAAATTGCGCGAATCAGTCTGCATGTGACTAGAGATTTTAGATTAATTGAATAGATTGATTTAAATCCGATTATGCCAGCAGTCAGCTCAGTCAATAATCTTATTTAACTATTATTCCCAATGGTTATGGTAAAGTTTGCTCGACCCGCAGGAAGTGGTATGGCAAACCCAATTGGCAATCATATCTGCAAAGACTCTGAGGATTTACTTATTGCGATCGCAATTATTAATAAATAAATTAAAGGCTAGATTTATTTAGAAGTTGAGTTAGGACAGCCAATCATGCTATATTAGGCAGGCATTAGTCGCAAAGCTGATGTGTTAAATAAAAAAGCTTTAAACGGGGCGTAGCGCAGCTTGGTAGCGTACCACTTTGGGGTAGTGGGGGTCGTGGGTTCAAATCCCGCCGCTCCGATTTGTAGGAAACCTCCTCTTTGAGGGGGTTTTTGTGACTTCAACTATAACTTTGCCGTTTCGGCAAGCATATGCTTGAAACGACCTTCGGCAAGGTTATGCTTGAATATTAACATTTGCGATAGCTTTTTCTAAAGTATTTCTGACTTTCTTATATCTAAGGTGTCCAGGATGAGAAAGAAGTTTGCTGATAGAGGCTTCTGTTAGGTACCCTCCAGATTGATGTAAGTCAAAGGCAATTTCTTCTATTTCTTGACAACAGTTTTGAATTCGTTTTTCAGTCTCTAGTTTTCTGTAGATACGATATTTTTTAGTGATAGCTTTACACAAATCAGGAAAATGATTGGAAATCGTTCTTTTATGAAAGCCTAGAGCTTCTGATACTTCTTTTAAATTTATTGGTGGATTTACAGAATCGTTCAAAATTGCCTGAAGATAAATTTTTGTTTTTTCTCGATCAAAGACTTTTGGTGATCGCCTACTTTCTTTTGGTATTCTAGGCAATCTTTGAGGGTATATTTGAATTGATTCATACGCAGTTTTGTTTAGACTAATGAAATCGATTACAGAAATATCCAGACAATAGCAAATTCGTAAAATCTCTCTAAGCTCTGGTTTACTTTTACCTTTACACCACATCCAGACAGTGTTCTTTGGAAGTTGAAAAGTTCTTGCAAAAGCTGCTATGTTGCCTTGGTGAGTAACCTCTATTGTTCGTTTCAAAGCTTGAGAAACATTATGTTTCCCAATTGAGTATTTAGCTTTAGGTATAAATGCTACTAAATCTCCTAAAGCCTTCGTAATCCATGTATCTTTGGGAAAGTCTATTTTATTTAGATCGGTAATTGTCTCTTGATAAGTCTTAGCTATATTTCCTAGCCAAGCTCCACAATGAGAACAATAACCAATGCGAGAGTTCCCAGCTAACCAAGGAATAGGGCGATCGCAACTAGAACAAGTACTTTGTAATGGCTGATGATGCTTTAAACACATTTTTGCATCTGCAAATAGCCATAATAAAGGTTCGTAGGCAATCTGACTTGATTCTTTCCATTCTTGATAACAGTAAGGACACCAGGCTTTAGTTTGTTTAAATAGTTTTTTTGAAGAAAATAGATCTTTATAAGATAGTAGAGTTAGATTATATAAATTTTTTTGTGTGGTTAAATTTGTTAACTTTAATGCCAATTTTTCGGCTAATTTACCATTAGAGTTAAGTGCAGCACCTCGATTCAATACCTTGCTTAATTTATTTTGAACATCTCTTCGGGGATTATTATTGCTTGAAGAAGCTATTATCTTGGTAAATAGATTTTGAATGCTGATTGAATGAGCTTCAGATAAACGTGCTGTATAGCTAGTCAAACTCTCACAACTAGAAGTTCCAATTTGTATAGGGTCGATCTAAGTACAGGACAAAAAATCAATAAAA
>JBCBEA010000195.1:0-7276 GCA_038529195.1 Cyanobacteria bacterium J06600_6 | reverse complement strand
CACACCTTAACTAATCAAAAGAATATTCAAATCTTTCTATATCATTTGCCCAAAGTTCTGCAACTCGACGCCGAGACTTTTGAGTAAAGTAGCTTTGAAAACTAGAGTGCTTAGTCTTGTTAAGGTGAGGTAAGCTAATGTCTAGCTTTAAATTCTGTTTTATTTTTTCAAAATCATCTTGAATGGTTTCAAATTTGGCTACATAATCTACAATTTGCCGACCATTTACGTCACAAACATAGTGAGATTGAAACAATCCTTGAGCATTAGGAAAAACTGGAAAATTACGTTGCAAATGATTAAATAGAAAATCTATATCCTCCACCTCAAAAACCTTTTTGCTATTCAAAGATTTCATCTTTGGATAGTTTTTATATTGGCGAGCCAGAGCATAAGGATTTCTTATCAGTTGAGATGGACTGACTTTACCTGGTTTGAAATGATATTTCCATTCAGAAACAAACCAATCCCAAGGATTTCTCACAAAAACAAATTTGTAGTAGTCGTTCCAGATAGTTTCAGGTAGCCAAGCTTTTAGTATTGCGGGAGGCAGATGTTTGTTAGGGAATAATTTTTGGCTCAGATCCCCTTCGTAAAACTGTCTCAATCCATGATTGAACTCATGACCCTCCTGATAAGGTTCAAGAGCTGTCTCCACGCTAGTCGAGCCTGTTTTAGGATTACAAAAAAAAATAAATTTATGTTGATGACTGAGAATCATATAATTACTTGAATTCTTCTAGAAAAAATTTAGAAACGGGAGTAAGTTAGGTAGTTGAGAACAGCCTCTAGTTTGCCTGATACTGCATTTGGTGATACTTCCAAAGCTCGCCTTTACGGCTCAATAAACTTTGGTAACTGCCCTGCTCGATAACCCTACCCTGATCCAGAACAATCACTTTGTCTGCTTCCGCAATCGTAGATAAACGATGGGCGATCGCAATTACGGTACGGTTGGTTGAAAGTGTCGCCAAAGATTCTTGGATTAATCTTTCGGTTACAGAATCTAAAGCACTCGTTGCTTCATCCAAAATTAGTATTTCTGGTTCGCGTAGAATTGCCCTGGCGATCGCAATTCTCTGGCGCTGACCACCCGATAGACGAGTGCCTCGATCTCCCAACTTGGTTTCGAATCCTTGAGGCAGCTCGCGGATAAACTGCTCGGCGTTGGCTAGTTTAGCCGCTCGCAAAATCTCTCTATCGGAAATATTTGTCATGCCGTAGGCAATATTGTCTCGAACTGAGGCATTAAAAATAAATGTATCCTGACTGACGACAGCCATGCGACTACGAACAGATCTAATATCAAACTTCTTAAGATTGACACCGTCGAAATAAATATCTCCTAAAGTAGGATCGTAAAAACGGGTAATTAAATCGGCAATAGTAGTTTTTCCTGCTCCAGAACCACCTACAAGAGCAGTCATCTTACCTTGCTCAATATTCAAAGTAATATTGCGTAAAACTAAATTATCTGGCTCATAGCCAAAATCTACGGAGCGTAGTTCAATCCCCCGATCAAGCCATAGAAACTGCTTCGTGCCATTGTCTAGATAAGGCTTATTATCAGTCCTCAGCAGCTCTTTAATGTTGCTTACAGAACCTTGAAAGTTACTTAAACGAGAACGAGAACTGTTAATCAATCTAATGATTGGAATTAGACGAAACAGGAGAAATAAGAATGTTAGCAACGAGGCAATAGTTAACTTTCCCGTAGGAATGAGGAAAACAAAAGCATAAAGCAGCATCGTGATTAAAATTGTTGTCGATGCCGCTTCGCTAATCGGCTCTACTGAATAGCGGAAGGTGGTTGACTGACGCTCGACTTTTTTGATCTTGTCACTAGAAGATTCGGCTCTCTCTCTCTCAAAATTTTCGGCAACAGAGGCATGAACAGTCTTGATGCCATTAATCAATTCAAGAGCAATTGAAGCATAAGAACTGTTTGCCCGAGTAGTGTTAAAACTAATTTCTCTAACCTTCTTAATCAGAGTCGAAACTCCGACAAACATTAACACAAACAGGGAAATAGCAATACTGCTTAATTGCCATGAAAGCAAAAACATGGAGATGATATAGGTGACCATAACAGACAGCTTACTCGCTAGAGTTGAAGCAATGTCCGTTACCTGCCGAAGCTGACTTATTTCTGTCGTTACGGTATTAATTAATCCTCCCGAACGAGTTTTAGTAAAAAAGCTTTGGCTTACCCCTTGAAGTTGCTCAAAAATTTTGATTCGTAACCGATAAGAAAGCTCTGCCTGGGCATAACCACTGAAAACACGACCTAGATAAGAAAAACTAGTCCGAATTAAGGTGGTCAAGAGAATAAACAACGAGATACGATAGACCCTTTCATTGGCAGGCTGATTTGAGCCTAAAATCCACACGTCAATCAAGTCAAAACCAGTTCTAACTGCTTCTGCATCTGGCTGGGTCAAACTTTGCAAGAAAGAAAGAAGAAATCCGATTCCGAAGCCTTCAAACACCGCAGCTACTAGGGTAAAGGCAATAGACAGAAAGGCAATACGTTTAAAATTAGTAAACTCTTTTAACAGCAAGCCATTGTCTTGCCAAAATTGGCTAGCCCGAAGTAATCGTTTAATTGCAGGAGGAATCGTCAAATTCATAAATAATGTTTAATTAGGAGACTAATATTCTGAAATTTAATATGCACCGAAGCCTGTGATAACCTTGGGGATAGTCATGAGCAAAATTTTTAAATCTCTAGACAAAGACCAGCGGTCTAAATAATCTAGATCCCACTTGGTTACAGCATCTAAATTCAGTAAATTAGAGCGACCTTCTACCTGCCATGCCCCAGTAATCCCTGGTAAAGCATTTAACCTTGCGCCACCGTTATGTCCCAAACGCAAAGCGTCATACAAAGCCCAAGGACGAGGTCCTACAAGACTCATTTCGCCTCGCAGAACGTTGAACAACTGTGGTAATTCATCAAGACTATACTTACGCAGCCACTTACCAATAAAAGTTATGCGGGGATCGTTTTCTAGTTTGTGTAAACCTTTTTGATTGGTCATCAATTGATGGTGCTTTTGTTCTGCATCAACAACCATGGTGCGAAACTTATACATTTTGAACAAACGACCTCTTTTTCCAACTCGCCACTGACGATAAAATACTGGACCGGGAGTCAATATTTTGATTGAAAGAGTGATCAGCAGCATCAAAGGACTAATCAAAATTAAAATAATTGCTGTTGCTAACCAGTCTAATGTCCGCTTGACTCGCCAACCGTTAGTTTTATTGCAGCAGGGAAGAGCATTATTAGAGGGAATTCGCACAAAGACAGGTTTTTTCGCCTGATAGCAAGCATCTGCCCATAGCTTAATTCCGCGATCACCCACCTCTTTATCCACACAAACCCTTTTTATCCAAGAGTTGCGGAGGCAATTTTCGATCCACTGCTTCCTAGTGAGGGCGGGAAAACCCTGGACGGAATCGTTAGAAATATTTTTGACTAGCAAATTCTTACGTCGCCACTTAAGTTCACAGACGGGTAAGTAACTATGAGCTTTAGCAGAGTCGATATCGAGGGTAAGTACTTTTGAAGTTTGGAGTAAGATGTTGTCAATCATGATTATTGGTCAAGAGATAAAATTAGACTGATTGTGGTAGCAAGTAGGATGTCTTAGTTTCATATTCATGAGAATCATTAGCTACAACGCCTAGCACATTGAGCTTGCTTAACAGGGCTTCTGCCTCCAGCAACTCCGATGATTTGACTTTGTTCAAGCGCATCGTGAGTAATACACTGTCGCAAATTGAGGAAATTTTAACCGCGTCAACCATGCCAATTGCTGGAGGAGTATCAATTAAAATTAGGTCATAATCTGCCTGGTACTGCTCGATTAGCCTTTGGAATCTAGAAGAACTCAAAAGCTTAACTGGGTCTTTAGTTTCAGAACCAGAGGTAATTAAGTCTATGTGTTCACCCTGGATAGAAATTTTTTCTATTACTGGACTGTCGGTCGTACCCGTCAAGTAATCTGTTAGACCTGAGTTGTTAGACAGACTAAATGACTTATGCAAAGTCGGGCGACGCAAATCAGCATCGATCACCAGTACTCGCTGCTGATGACGAGCAACACTCAAAGCCAAACCAAGAGTAAGAGTTGACTTTCCTTCTCCTGCAGTAGCACTGGTAATTGCTAATGAATGAAGTGTTGATGTCAAACCAGATAGCTTGAGATTTTCATAAACTACATCTAAAGCCTCTCGAAAAGGTTGCCACTGAATGACTTCAGAACTTTGGAGTTTAACGTTAGTTTCTGAAAAGAACGGTACTTTGGCAACAAAGCGACCAGACGAAGGTAAAGATAAAGCTGGAGTGCTGCCCAAAAACGGTAGCGCAATCTGACGTTCTACTTCTCTCAAACTGGAAATGCGTTGGTCGATCGCTTCTCGAATGAAGGCTGCGCTAACTCCCAGAAAAGAAGCAACTACTAAACTAAGTAGAAGATCCTTTTTAATATTTGGACCAATCGCTGCCCCCAGTTGTGGAGGCTCGATTACCTGCCAGTTAAATCCTCCACGATTCAACTCAATTTCTAGTTCTTGTTTGGCTTCCCGTAGTCGCTGTAGGGCTTCTCGTCTAACCTCCGCTTCTTGGGTCAAATCCTTGTATCGAGAAATAAGGTCAGGAAATTCGGCTAATCTGTTTCTCAGACTTTCTTCTGTCGCTGCCAAGGCAGTTTTTCGATTAGCTATTCCCTCAAGATTTGCCTGAGATTGAGTAATTTCATTGATAAACTCAGTATCGCTCGAAACCAAATCTCCCTGTTCGATTAAAGATGCTAATTGGTCTTCAAAATTTGCGGGAACATTACCCAAAATATTTCTAGCTTCAGCTTTAAGCAGGTTTTGCTGATTCTTTCTCTGCTCAATTAAGTCTTCTACTACTGGACTACTATCCTGATGTTTTGTTCGCTTAGCTGCTAGCTCCAGCTCCACCGCTTGTAGTTCATTCAGCAGGTTTTGATAACGTGATGACTGGCTAAGACGGGATAAATTGAGTGACGTTTCAGGCGCTAGACCCAATTTTTGCTGAAGGGCTTTATAGTTACCTTCTGTTTGGCTACCTTCAGCTTCTAGGGCGGCTCTTTCTGTAGCAATTTCTCTAATATTTTGTTTAAGGGCGATCGCTTCCTGCTCAGGATCGACAACACTGTATTTCTTACTAAGCCTCGTTACAGCAGCATCTGCCTGGTTTAAAGCCTTCTCTGCTTTAGGTATTTGCCGATCAATAAAATCTAAACCATCTTTGAGACGTTTTTCCTGCTGCTCTAAGTTGTATTCTAAATATACTTCTTGGATCGCCTCTAGCACCCTCTTACTTTGAGTTGGGCTGGCATCATAATAAACAGCTTGAATAATTTTAGTTTGAACTGCTTTAGAGTCGGCATCCAAGTCAGCAATTTGCGACACGACTAAAGACCCCCGAATAGCCTCTAACAGCTGAGCTTCTTCGGCAGCAGAAGCTTGCCAGCCTAGTTTGTCAATAACTCGCTTCAGAATTTCAGAACTTTTCAAAACCTTAAGCTGGGTTGCGTAATCAATTTCGACTGAATTATCGGTAAACTGACTCTCTAGCAAACGATTATTAGAACTATTGCTTCTGACTTGCTTGGTTTGGTAGTTAGACTCTGGTAAGACCTGCATGCTGCTTTGATAGGTTGGTTTCTTCATCAAAGACATCGGAATTGCCACTGCCAAAACGCTACCAAAAACTCCCGCAAACCAGTAGCGACGATGCCACAAGGTGCTCAACAACTGACCGTAGCCCAGGTCGCTATTAGAATCTACATCCCAGCTGTTTTCATTTACTTGACTTATTTGACTCATTTCTTTGCTCCTACAGCAACTTTACTGTCTAACCATTCAGACTCAATTTCCAGCTCATCTAGAATTGACTGTCCACAAAATTCCTTAATTACCTCTGCCACCTGCTTAAAGAAAACTGATTCAGAGAAATTATCAACTGCATGAGCGCGAATCGCCTTATAATCCCAATCTTGCTCTTCTACCTGCTTGATGGCAGTTTGCAAAGCGTCCGGGGATTGGGGAAGGAACAAAACACCTGTTTTACCAGACACCTGAGTGTCTAAAACTCCTCCTGCTCCGTAGGCAATTACAGGAGTTCCACTGGCATTAGCTTCGATAGGTACTAAACCATAGTCTTCAAGAGCTGTGACAATCACTGCCTTGGCTTTTGCCATGAGGTGAGTTCGCCACTTGTCATCTACATAGCCGAGAAACTGTATGTTATCCATCGCCTTCGACTCTAGACGCTGCCTTTCTGGACCATCACCCGTGATAACTAACGGTAAACCTAGCCAGTTAAAGGCCTCGATCGCAATGTCTAATCTTTTGTAGCTGATCATACGCGATGAGATTAGATAGTAATCTTCTTTATGATCGGCGAAAATGAATTTGTCGGTATCAATCGGGTAATTAATTACCATTGCCTTGCGACTGTATATCTCTTGAATTCTCTTCGCCACCGTGCTGGAGTTAGCTATGTAAAGATCTGGCTCCTTAGCGTAGCGGAGATCCTGCTGACGCATCATGTCAAGAATCGGCTCAATCACAGAACCAACCTGACGATAAGAGCTATTTTCCTCTAAATAAGTTCTGGTGTCCCACAAAAAACGGGTCACGTTATGGCAAAAACAGATGTGCATTGCCCCTGGTCTTTTTTTCACACCTTTGGCAAAGCTAGAGGTGCTGCTAATAATTAAATCGTAATCTTGCAGATCGAGTCGGCGAAATGCGGAATAGTAAAGAGGTGCAAACAAACGAAACTTCTTTTTTGATCCTGGGAAGTTTTGCAGAAAAGTCGTGTTGATAGCGTGACCTTGAATATTTACGGTATTTTGTCGGTCATATACTGATGAAAACACGTCGGCTTGATCAAAAAAGCGACATAGCATCTCAAATACTCTTTCCGCCCCACCTCTCTGTGTCAAGTAATCGTGTACTAAGGCTACTTTCATTGTGCTTTTTTATATATCACCTAAATGTTGTCAACTGATTCAACTATCTAAACTATGACTCTTACCCGTAGCTAAACATAGATGAAACGTGGCGTAGTCTCTTTTCCCAGCTAAGACTTAGGCTTGGTAGCTACAGGGTCGTATTAGTCTTAAACCATACATTTACCTGAGCGAGCGCATACGTCGATTCAGCTTAGTTAATGTGCTTGAAATAAAATATAGAACGAATACCCAACAAAAAAAATCCCTTTTTAGTCAGG
>JBCBEA010000194.1:0-7280 GCA_038529195.1 Cyanobacteria bacterium J06600_6 | reverse complement strand
AAATTGCAAACTCAGGGATAAGTATCGTATTTAGAGTAAAGCAGAATATAAGATTGGTCGGTCTGTAGCTATCAGCTATTGGCTCTCAGCTTTAAGAGTATATTGATCGTTATTTTTATGAAGCCTAATTTATTTATTGTCGGGCAGCCAAAATCGGGAACCACTGCTTTACATCAATTTTTGGGACAGCATCCTGAAATATATATGTCGAGCATTAAGGAGCCACACTTTTTTTGTTCTGACTTTCATTTAGAAAGCGATCGCGCCTATGGAAAACCACGCTTTTATGATTTTCGGAGCGAGTCTGCTTATCTTCAGCTGTTTAACAAAGCCAGAAATGTCAAAGTTGCAGGAGAATCTTCGACCAATTATCTTTACTCTCAGGTAGCAGCAGAAAAGATTTATAACTTTAATCCCGATGCCAAAATAATCATTATTCTGCGCGAGCCAGCCAAGTTTCTCTATTCTCTTCACAGTCACTACGTCAAGTTTACGGAAGAAAATGAGCCTGACTTTTTGACCGCGCTGAGTTTGGAAAGCGATCGCCAGGCAGAAAAAGCTCTTAGCCCCAGAGTTACCAGTCCCAGCTATCTTTATTATTCGCAGCGGATACAGTACTATCAGCAAGTCAGACGCTATTGCGATCGCTTTAAGCCCGAACAAATTAAAGTTATCCTCTTTGAAGAATTTAAGTCGGCAAATGAGCGCATTTTTCGCGAAGTTTTAGAATTTTTAGGAGTTGAGCCAAACTTTACTCCCGAATACGCTGCGGTGAACGTCAATAAAGAAGTTAAGTTCAAAGCTATTAATAATTTGATTAATAGTCCGGTGGTTAAAAGCATTACTAAGAATTTACTTTCTCAAGAGTTTAACGAGTTTGTGCGAGACAATATTGTTGAGAAATTTCTCTGGCATCAAGCACCAAAAGCCAGCATTCCCGAAGAGATAAAAATGCAGCTAATGGAACAATATCGCCCAGAAGTCATCAAGATATCTGAGCTATTAGATCGAGATTTGGTATCAGAGTGGGGATATGGGAGCGTCAAAGATTAGATTGTGATGTTTTTAAGTTATTTGTCTGTCAGGGTAAGGGATCACGAATGAAGAAAAAAAGCGTACAGTTAGCTGCATGTAGGTATGAGAGTAAATGCTAAATAAGAAAAATATTATCTCTAGCGTTTTATCTCTAGCTTTAGGATTCATTCTAATTTGGTTAGTTCTACGTTTTACAGAAGTTGATTTACAGGAAGTTGCAGCGAGATTTTATAGCCTCAATCCTCTATTTGCAGGATTGGCGATCGCAACTCTAATTATCCACACAGTCTTGACGGCATATAAGTGGGGACTAGTAACTCAAAAGTTAACTCCAGACAATCAGCAGCCGTTAAAATTTTATCTATTTTATACAACCCTTGGCTCTCTAACTATGCAGGTTATGCCCCAATATGTGGGCATGGTGATGGTACAGAATTTGGCTTTGCGGGTTCATAAAATCAGCTCTTTTTCCCGTGGCTTTTTATCAGTTGTTTATGACCAATTTTTTAACTTATTAATTCCCCTGCTGCTGTTTCCCACCTCAATTCTCTATGTACTGGGCTATATTTCTCTATCTGTGGCGCTATTTATTTGGATTGCGACGATTATTGGTACTCACTTCATTATCAATCAGTGGCATCGTCGTTTAATCACCCTGCTGATTAAAACCCTAACCTGGATCAAAGAGCGTAAATCAAAAGACAAAAGCTTTGCTTCACCAAAGCAAGCCGTTTCTAGTGATTCGATCTTAAGTAAAAAATTTACTCTCTATCTCTACTGGATTTCCGTAGTGCGCTACCTAGTTTGGATTGTGCGGGGCATCTTTATTGCGATCGCAGGAGGATTCAAGATTAAGCTATGGGCGATCGCCTTTATTTCGCCGATCGTTCAGCTAGCAATGCTGCTTAGTTTTACTCCCGCTAACTTGGGCTTTATGGAGTTTAGCTGGATCGGTTTACTAGATTTATTTAACGTCCCAGGAGAAGTAGCCGTCCAGTTCGCCTTAATGCAGAGATTTTTATACGTAGTAGCGGTGGTGATTATCCTCGCCGTGTTTGCCGTAGTCTCCCTAGCCGATCGCCTGTCCTTGTTTAGCTCCAAACAGAATTAATTGTTACTGCTTCTATTTCCCATGTTGAATTTTGCTACCAAAGAACAGACAAAAACGCGCCGACTGGGGATAGAGACAGCACTTTCGATCTTGGCGATCGCTCTAGTCACGGGCATCTTTTTAAAAGCGATTATCGATGTTGATACTAACTACGATCCAGGCTGGTACCACCTACCTTTTGCGGGCAGACTAGGAGGAATTCTACCCAGATCGATGTTTATTGGCGATGAAAAGTGGTTTGAACCCCGTTTCGATGGTTTTCCGCTTTTGGCTCATTGGCTTCAGGGTTTATTCTGGCGCGTTACGGGCAGAATGCAATCGACTAATTTAGTTAGCTTCTGTGGGATTATCGGCTATCTATTCTTCCTGAAAAAATTCTGGCGGGTTCCTCTCTATTTTTCGGCGATCGCCATATTTTCAATTCCCTTAGTTTTAACTCACGCCAGCACTAGCTTTGTGGATCTGTTGGGTAATGTAGGTACATCAATTTTGGTGATGATGGTCTATCGTCTCTACAAAAACTCTCAGCTACCGAGTAAGTCAGAACTATTTATCGCTTTTCTCGGTGCGGCGATCGCCGCCAATACCAAAACTCAGCTACAGCCGTTAGTCTTCGTTATTTTAATTGTGGCTAGTTTTAGACTTATGTGGCTGGTGTGGAGACATAATTTAGCCAAAAAGCAGCTAGTCCAGGTATTCGTAGCCACTGTCTTAGCCAGTCTAGTTATCTTTGCTACCCCAGCTAAAAACACCGTCCTTTATGGTAATCCTCTCTATCCCATCAAGATCCAGATTGGCAGTGTTGTCCTCAACCATAAACTAAGTCCCGAAGCCTACGAAGGGGGAAATCGTCAGCAAAATTGGTTGAAATCTGTCTTAGAATTTGACGCACCTCGTATCTGGACAGCGGATCAATGGGCAAAGGAAGTCAACCGCAGTCGTCGCGGTGGTTTTTTTGGTGCATATGTAGTGTTTAATCTGCTGCTGCTGTGGGGAATTTTTATTGGTGAACTAGTCCAGAATAAAACTCTGCCCCCAAGCAATCGCACCAATGAAGCAAAATATGCAGTTTTAACGGCGATCGCCATGAGTATCGTGCCGATTAACTTTCCCCAGTCCCACGAACTAAGATATTTCATGTACTGGATGATCTGTCTGGTATCGCTCAATCTTTATCTTGTTTCTTTGCCTAAAAACCGAGAACTCTTTGGTAAATGGTTACAGCCTCGCTATATGGGCTTAGTATTTGCTATCTTTCTGACAATTGTGATGGTGAAAACCAATGCTTCATATATCCAACCCGCATTTATTAGCCAGTCAGAGTACGTTAAATTCGGGGTTAAACAAGAATATCTCGATACAATTCAACCCAATGAAAAAGTTTGTCTTTTCGCGCAACATATAGGCGAAGATGTCCAGGAAGCTCCCATTGCTGCTTTAAAATATGCTTTTGTCTATAGTTCCTATTTTCATCCCGAAATAGACCACGACTACTCAATTCAAACGGCTTTTGACGACCGATTCTGTGGCGATCGCCGAATTATTCCTCCTAATCCTAATGATTCTGCTGACGTTTCATAATTGAATGCCAACAACATTTGGGCAAATAAAGTTAAGTTACCTTATCTGTAGAGAAGTAAGTGATGCTTAAAAAAAACTGGTCGGTAATTGAAATTATTTTAACGGCGATCGCTTTAGCTGCTGCACTGGCGATCTTTTCGAAAGCGTGGATCGATGTCGATAATAACTATGATATCGGCTGGTATCAGCTGCCCTTTGCTGCCAGAATTTGGGGCATTATTCCCGCAGAATCTTTTCTGTCCGAAGACATGATCGAATATCGCTATCAGGGTTTTCCTCTACTAGCTAACTTTTTTCAGGGCTTGTTATGGAAATTAACGGGAAGGGTTCAGGCGACTAACTTAGTCGGGTATTTAAGCCTAGTTGGCTATTTCCTAATTCTCAGAAGCTGGTTTAAAGTACCTCTCTACCTTTCGGCAATTGCGGTTTTTGCCATACCCGCAGTTTTGACTCACGCTAGCACCAGCTTTGTAGATCTGCCAGGGAATGTAGGAGCATCGTTGCTAATGCTAGCAATCTATCGATTTTTTAGTCGCTCACGATTGCCGAGCCAGGGGGAATTGCTGCTGGCTTTTTGTGGCGCAGCGATCGCCGTTAATACCAAGCCCCAGCTACAGCCATTAGTTTTTGTCCTATTTTGGATAGTGGGAATAAGATTGATCTGGCTTTACTTCCGATACACCACCCCTAATCATCGTCGCCTCTGGTTAACTGTACCTTTAGCGGCGATCGCTTCTTTGCTAATATTTTTTACTCCTGTTAAAAACACGGCGCTATATGGCAATCCTTTCTATCCCATCAAAATAGAGGTTGCAGGCATAGTTCTCAATCACAAGCTGAGTCCCGAAACTTATGGAGAAGGCGATCGCCCACAGAAATGGCTACAGTCTATATTTGAAATTAATACCCCTCCCTGGTGGACAGCGGATCAGTGGAATGGCGGTAATGATGAATACTTAGATCGTGCAGGAGGTTTTTTTGGGGGGTATGTTGCTTTTAATCTGCTACTGCTTTTAGGCTTAACTATCAAAGAACAATTACAAAACAGGAAGTTTCCCGAATCTAAATCTCGCCAGGCTACGACTGCTTTAGCAACAATACTACTGGTATCTCTTATTCCTGCTAATTTTCCCCAATCCCACGAGTTGCGCTACTTTATGTTCTGGATGATTACTCTGGTATCTCTCAACCTAATCGTCATCTCTTCTGTGTCTGGACAAGTCAGCAAATGGCTACAGGTAAAGTATGCGGGGTTAGTCTACCTCTTATTCATGGCGATCGTCTGGACAAAAATTAGTAATTTCTACCTCAAACCAGACTTTAGAACTCTCGAAAAATATCTTAATAACAACATCAAATCAGAATTAGTCGCCCAGATGCAGCCCGAACAACGCACCTGTCTGATTGCCCGCCACGCAATTCCTAATATTGGAGCAGTACCTTTTGCAGCTATTCAGAATGCATTTTTTTATAGTTCCTATTTTCATCCCGAAGTTGGCTATGACTACAGCATCAAAGCTGCGATCGCTCCCGAAGGCTGTGGAAATCTGCCTGTTATTCCCACTAATGCTCAAGAATTTATCGAATAAATATCTCTAAAACTCACCGTACTGAGAGTTACTACTTCCGACCACATTGAAGCAGAAATGCTGGAAAAACTTCTGGTTGAGCATCATGTTTGGCAAAAAACATCAGACTAGAAGGGATGATTAACAAAAAAGCAATAACAGTTCTTCTTGCTTGCTGACTATTACTCTGACTAACGATCGCGCCGATTTTGAATGGCGACCCATTTTGAGGATTTTTACCCAACGTAATAGCCGTAGAGTTTTGAGAAAGGCAAAATCATGAAATGCGAGGAGCAAATAAAAGGGAAAAGTAGAGATAAAATCGATCATCGCTATCGGCGTCAAGGCAGCGCGAACTCTACCCTAGACAGGAAGTTGAAATAATTCAATTAATTAAGATTATTTGTGCCAATGATTATAAACAGTAAGCTATTCAAAAGCGATCGCCTGGGCTTAAATCTAGTCAAGACTAGCCTCATGTTGCTGGTGCTGTTGGGTTGCCTACTAATCAATGGCTGTAAAGATCGCCCTACAGAAGATAAATCGGCAGTAACCAAAATAACTTTTTGGCATGGCATCAACCCGCCAGAAAACCGAGAAATTTTTCAATCATTGCTTGATCGCTTTAATCAAGAACATACAGACATAGAGGTCGAAGCACTTTACATCGGTCAACCCGATGCTCAATTACCCAAAATCTTGGCTGCGACAGTAAGCGGACAACCTCCCGATCTGCTTTGGTACGTTCCACAAATTGCGGGTAAACTAAATCGCTTAGGAGCATTATTACCCTTAGAAGGCTGGCTAAATCGCTCCCCAATTAAATCAGAAATAGATCCCGCCATGTTCGACTCAATGGAATTGGACGGTCATATTCTATCTGTTCCTTTTGCGACTAACAATGCTGCGGTATTCTATCGCCCTAGTTTGTTTAAAGCAGCAGGGATTACTAAATTACCCGAAACCTGGACGGAACTTAAGCAGACAGCCAAAAAGCTAACCAAAAGCGATCGCCAGCAGCGCCCCAACCAACACGGTATTTTCTTATCTTTAGGCAAAGGAGAATGGAACGTCTTTACCTGGCTACCTTTTATCTACAGCGCAGGAGGAGATTTGCTCACAGCGGGGCAACCAGATTTAGTTAACCCTGGGGCGATCGCTGCTCTACAGCTAGGGGCAGATTTAGTTCAGTCGGGAGTTGCGGTGTTATCTCCTCCCGAAAGGGGTTATGAGATTGATGAGTTTATTGCTGGTAAAGTCGCCATGCAGATTACAGGACCTTGGACATTAGCCCAGCTTAAGTCAACTAAGATTGACTATGGAGTTTTTCCAATTCCCGTTGCCAAGCAGCCTGCTGCGGTTATTGGCGGAGAAAACTTGTTTGTGTTTAAAACTACTCCGACTAGAGAGCAGGCAAGTCAAGAGTTTCTAGAATACGTTCTCAGTGAGGAATTTCAGACCGCTTGGGCATTACAAACGGGCTATCTACCCGTAAACATCAAGTCCCAGCGGAGTCAGACATATCAAGAATTTGTGGCAGCCAATCCCGTTATTCAGGTTTTTCTCGATCAAATGCAGTGGGCAAAATCCCGTCCCATCATTCCGCAGTACAGTCGTCTCTCAGAAAATCTCGGTCGAGCGATCGAAGCCAGCCTACTGGGCAAACAAAACCCCGAATCGGCATTAAAGCGATCGCAACAGCGTTTAGAGTTAATTTTTGGTAACAGTAATTCGGACAGTTTTTGATTAAAGCCCTATAAGCCTGATTTATCGTTAGTCATTTTATTCTGAAATAACCCTCAAATATTTATTGTTACGTCAGAGATAAATTTTTTTCCGAACTGCTGCTACAGATTATGCGAAAGTAATAATTAATTTTGTCCAACCTATTGCCGTTTTTTTAAATCTTTGTATGTCTGATACATTTCAGGCAAACGCTTATACATCACAAACAGCTTGCGGTACAGCCGACTAGGAATATGGGG
>JBCBEA010000193.1:0-7319 GCA_038529195.1 Cyanobacteria bacterium J06600_6 | reverse complement strand
TATCTCGGCTCAATTCGCCAATAATTAGTTCGATACTGGTTTGATTAGGGGCGGAAGCTCCTAATACAAGCTCCTTGGGTTCGGTCATGGGATAGGCTTGTCCTTGAGGAATAATCGGATGCCAGTCGTGACGCTGAGTTTTACGATTCCAGTAGCGAATGCCATAGCTGTGATAGAGAAAGTCCTGTACTTCAACGTTTTGGACTGCTCGTAGTGCGCCAGTAGAGATTGCTTCAAAAGTTTTTTGGTTCTTTATCAAAGCTTCATCAAAATAAGACTTTACCCAATTTTGGACGGCGGGAACCTGCACTGAGCCACCGACAAGTAACACCGCATCAATTGAGCTGGTTTCTACATCATTGCGTTGAGCCTGTAGCTCTAGCTGCTGGAGCAAATTATCAAGGCGAGCAGTTAAACCTTGCTGAGTCAAGATCTGGTCGAGGCGATCTCGATCAAGGCTAAGTTCATACGTATTGAAGGTTTCATCATCAAAATAAACCTCTTTGGCATTGTCAACGCTAGAAAGCTTAATTTTCAATCTTTCTGCTAAACGAGTTGTCAAACTTGACTTGTCGAGGGATTGGGTAGCAACAAAATAATCTACCAGCCAGTTGTCTAAATCTGCGCCTCCCAAATTAGCGCCAGCTTTGGCAATTACCTGCGCCTGATTTTTGGGCTGGGTACTACTGTTGCCCAAAATTCGTTTGCCCCACTTGAGCAAATACCCACGGGAAGAATCCTCAATACCGAGGCGAACAAGAGACAAATCGACTGTTCCCCCTCCAAAATCGATTACCAACAGAATCTGGAGATTGTCCGCGCCATAGCCCAAAGCAGCAGCGGTCGGCTCATCTAAAATACTAATTTGTTCTACTGCCAAAGATTGACAGACTTCGGTTAGCCAGAGACGATATGACTCAAAACTATCGACGGGGACGGTTAAGACTAGGGAATCAATACTGTCTGTCGTTTGCGTAATCTGAGCAATTAACTCTCGTAAAAACCATTCACCAATTAATTCAAACGAAATCTTTACCCCGTCTAATTCGGGCAAAAAACCTTGAACCTGGGTGCCAATACCGCGTTTAAAATTAGCAAAAAAGCGTCTATCGCTATGCAAATCCAAACCGCGATCGCGTACCTCCTGTCCCACAATAACTTTTCCTGCTGCTGCATCTTCCACATAGACTAAGCTAGGAATTAGAGGTGGCTCAGAGGCGAACTGTTGCGAAATTCCTGGCAGCTTCACGAGTTCGGCTGCACCCGTGACCGTATTCCAGCGAGAAATTACCGTGTTACTAGTACCAAAATCGATCGCATAGGCATTAGTAAGAGAAGCATTGTCAGAAGTATTGACCATGAGCAGAATTGACAGTCTAAGCTAGCTGCCAACCAGTTTATCGCTTTTGCTGGCTCCAAGATTAGAAATATAGCGATCGCCAATCAAGAGTCACTGTTCTTGCAGCCTGACTATAGTCGCTCTCATCAATAGTCAAGTTATGATGTGAAAGTATTACTAATCACATAAATAACAGCCTAACTAATAATGAATAAAAGATTTCTAGGTAAAGTGGCTAGCCACGCTACGGCGCTTTTTTTAGGAGTTGTTCTAACCTTTTGCACGGTCAGAGTCATGTCTTCTAAGGCTTATACTATAGCCCCAGAAGATACGGTAAATAATAATAATAATCCTATTGCTCTTAAATCAGAAGCTCAGAAAATAGCCCAAGCTCCTGTAGTCAGTAGTTCTGGTAGCTTCGTATCAGCAGCCGTAGCCAAAACTGGTCCTGCGGTGGTCAGAATTGATACCGAAAAAACCGTGGCTAGCCGAGCCGAACCTTTGTTTGAAGACCCGTTCTTCCGCGAATTTTTCGGAGATCGCTTTGGTGCCCAGATTCCTCGAGAAAGACAGGTTCGGGGACAGGGGTCAGGTTTTATTACTCAAAAAAATGGTATCGTGCTAACCAATGCTCATGTAGTTAGCGGTGCAGATCGAGTCACCGTTACTCTAAAGGACGGTAGAGAATTTGAAGCGGTAGTAAAAGGAACAGATGAAGTTACTGATTTAGCCGTAGTCAAAATAGAGAACATGAACGGCGATTTGCCGATCGCACCCTTAGGCAGATCTGGTGATGTACAGGTAGGCGACTGGGCGATCGCCGTCGGCAATCCTGTCGGTCTGAACAATACGGTTACTTTGGGTATTATTAGCACTCTAACTCGTTCTTCCGCTCAGGTTGGCATTCCCGATAAACGGATCGATTTTCTGCAAACTGACGCAGCAATTAATCCTGGCAATTCTGGTGGTCCACTACTAAATGAACGAGGGGAAGTAATTGGGATCAATACGGCAATTCGTCCAGACGCTAACGGGATTGGCTTTGCTATTCCTATCGATCAGGCGCGAGACATTACCAATACTCTTGCTACGGGCAGACAAGTTCCTCATCCCTATGTTGGGGTACAAATGCGAACACTGACTCCCGAATTAGCCCAAAGAAACAACAGTAACCCTAATTCTCCCTTTACTATTCCTGAGGTCGAAGGAGTTTTAGTCCTGAGAGTCTTACCTAACACTCCTGCCGAAGCAGCAGGCTTACGTTTAGGAGATGTAATTACCGCGATTGATGGTCGGGCAATTAACAATGCAGAGCAGCTACAGTCAATAGTTGACGGTAGTGGGTTAAATAAAGGTCTTCAGTTTAGCGTCATTCGTGGCGATCGCAATTTAAAGCTGAAGGTTGTCACTACTCAGCTAAGAGGATTATCTTAGTAACTATCTAAATTAAGCTGACTCCCAAAATTTATTCCCTTGAGGCGAAATTACTTTAAATTTCGCCTTTTTTATTTTGATGGCAATATTTATTAAAGGCTTAGAGCCTAGAGCTATTCATGACAATCCACGGAATTAATGACTGAATTTGATGCGGAATTGTCAATAGATTGAGCGGTTAACATCACCTGACCGCGATCGTTGCGATACCAACCACGGGCAGGAGCCGGGAGAGCAGCAGGCTGAGTCGGAGTTTTTATTCTGCTTGCCGTACTACCTGTATCGCTAAACTCAATCAGCGATCGCCCATTGAGCAGCTCTTGCGGACGATTCGGCAAACCACCCCGACCAATAATTGTTAGTTGACTGGCGCTATTAGTTGGTTCGGAAGGACAGGCTACTGCTACTTCTTCTTGGGGCTGAGTCAATTGCGGTTGGAAATCAAGATAATTTAAAGTTGTATTGGGTTCGAGAGTCTCGATATTCACGATTCCATCAAGACCTAATTGAGAACTGGCAGTAATTTGGCATGTTCCACAAATAAACAGTCCTTCTGTCTCAATCTGAACATTCCCTCCCATTCCCATCATAAAAGCATCAGCAGCAAGCCTACTGCTTTCTAAAGCAACTAAATTGTCAGCATTGATCGTGATATTGCCACCGTCACCAGAGCCTCTGGCTGTGGCACTAGTTACGCTTTGTCCGCGCCAAATTACATTGTTCGCATTGATCGTAATATTGCCACCACCACCAGATTCTGTGTCTGCCGAGATTATTCCTTGATTATCTAGCATAATCGAGTCAGCATTTACCTGAAGCCCGCCAGCATCACCACTACCAGCAGAACCAATTGAGATTGCTCCGCCATCAATATTTAGCCGGGGAGTAACAATTGTCAAATCACCACCGTTACCTGTTGTCGATGGTAAGGGTGTTGCACCAACGGCAATGTTACTGACTAACTGCTCTGATCCTGCATTTCCTTGGACGGTAACGGATTGGCTAGCATCAATTAAAACATTTCCACTATCTCCAGCTCCTAGAGTAGAAACGGTAATTTGACCTCCTCGCAAAATTTCTAGCCGATGAGTATCGATCTGAATATCTCCGCCTTGACCAGTAAATAGGGTGTTGTTGGAGAGAAAAGAGGCATCGACGATCAATGATTCTGCAGCTTCTAGCAGAATAGAGCCTGCTGTTCCACTTCCAGCGGTGGCGGTAGCAATTAGACCTCCCTGTTCTAATTCTAGATTGTTACTTTCAATCTTGATTTCTCCAGCACTGCCACTATCTACTGACGCTGCCAAAATGCCTTCTTGAACTTGTTCTATTTGTAAACCTGCTAAGAATTCTGGGCTTAGCTGATTGGGATCAAATAAATTTGTTTCTAAGATTTCGAAACCAGAACCAATTATCTGCACAGAATCGCTTGCATTAATTTCAATATTACCTCCCGTTCCTGTTCCCAAAACAGAAGCATTAATCAAAGATCGATCCAGCTTTAGTGTTTTCGTCTCGATCTCGATGTTGCCTCCCCTTCCATCTTCAGTCGTGGCAGATAAATTACCTCGATTGACCAACATGATTGAATCACCTGTTAGTTTGATACTGCCCGCATCTCCTTCATTAATACTGCGCACATCAATAATTGCGCCATCTCTAATTTCCAGGTTGGGAGTTTCAATACTAATGTTGCCAGAGCTGCCTATAGTTTCGGAGGCGAATGCATTGGTACTACCAGAAGATGCAAACAAACCGCCACGATTCATTCCTCTTTCAGTAATAAAGCCAATAATCTCAACTGAATCAGCTGCACCGATCGTCAACTGTCCTCCGTCTCCCTCTGCAAAAGTTGCAGAAGTAAAGCTCGCTCCTTCTTTGATAGTCAGCGTGCCTGTATTGATGCTTAAATTACCGCCGTCCCCCGCACTATAGGTAGAAGTATTAATTCCTGCCCCCACAGATAGTTGAGGATTTGTCGGGTTGAAGATAATTCCTGCTGCTGTGATACTATCTTTTGCTTGGATGTCAATGTCTCCGCCTAAACCGCCATTAGAAATAACTGTTCCGTCTGGAAGTAACGCTCCAGAATTACTGGCAATTACAGCATCTTGTAGATTGATTGTATTAGCACTAACTTTAAGGTTTCCCCCTTTACCTTGACCTAGAGCAGTATTGGTATACAGTCCTGTGATGACGATACTTTCGATTGGCGTGTTGTTGAGATCGATCGCCTGGGCAACTACCTCTAAATCTCCGCCAGGAGCATCACCAAAGGTGGCATTAATTACAATTGCACCATCCACAAGGTTTAAGCGATCGCTTTGCAGATTAATTTTGCCGATCGAGGCAGAAGAAATACTATCTACCCCTCCACCTATTTGAATTGACGAGGCACTTAAATTAAGGTCTGCAGCGATAATATTGATGTTTCCGCCATTTCCTGCCGTAAAAACAGGAGCCAAAATAATTGCACCGTCCTTAAGGTTTAGTGAATCTGCCTCAATTGAAATATCTCCAGCTGTTCCAGTGGTTGCAGTCCCAGAAAAAATCCCTGTAATTCGGCTTCCTGGTACTAAGTTCCCTTCTAAAGTGTCGATCTGATATCTTTGCTGAAACTCTAGAAAGCCTGCGCCGTTGAGGTTGATTTCGGTAGCGGTAATTTCAATACCTCCCGCACTGCCAGAACCAAAAATGCTGTTATCAATAAACGATCGCGGATCTATTTCTAGCTTCCCCGTAGTAATGGTAATCGAGCCTCCCATGGCATTCTCTGCATCCAGAACGTTATTTGAGATTTGCGAGGCATTTTCTCCCATACCTGCTGTTCCCGTGAGGATCAAAGAGTCGGCAGCACCAACCGTGATGTTCCCTCCTGATATGTCACTTAGAGTTTCGACTAAAACCTGCGATCTCTCTAAGGTAATATCACTGCCTTGAAGCTGAATTCCGCCCGTTGAATTATTAGCCAGATTAGGGTTACGCAGAACAGATCCGTCTAGCAATTCTAAAGATCCAAACTGGGTTACTTCCTCATATCCTAACTGCCAGCCAGCAGCAATAGGATTGATACTAACCTCCCCCGAACCGACGCTACCCAGATCGATTCGACCAGATTCGGCACTGACGACTCCCCCATCCAAAGTAATGCCGTTACCGACTAAAGCAAAAGTCTTGCCCGCATTTATTTCCAAACCGAGATTGGCATCTCCCGAACCGGCAAGGTCAATTGCTGCTGAATTTTGTCCTAACTGTAAACCAATGGGGGTACTAATAGTTAGCAGAGGTTGCGTGTCCAGATCGCTATTTAAAACCGTGCCGTCTTCAAAAATTACGCTTTCGGCAGTACTGCCCAAAAAGGAACCGCCAATATCTAGTCTGGCGTTGTTACCAAAGCTAATCCCATTGGGGTTGATCAGAATTAGGTTTGACTCACCGTTTGCCTGAATCAAACCATCGATATTCGAGATATTGTTACCTGTAACGCGACTAATAATATTGCTGATGTCGGGGCTATTATTAAAAAATGCCGTACCGTCGGTGGCAAGAGAAAAATCTTGAAAGCTATGAAATAAATTGTCTTGGGTACGAGTTCCACCAGTAATTTCGGTAACGTTCCCTTCGGTGCTGGTTTCCGTTCCCAAACTGCGATCGGGTGTAATTTGGGCTGCCAGGGGATTGCTCATGACACTCCAGCCGATCGAGCTAGCTAACAAGCAAATCAAAGAGAATATACGGCGATCGCTTTTTGCCCCAGCAGAATTTTTTCCTTGAGTATCTTCGCTCCCAAATTTAGCCATTATTTACCTTAATGAAGAAATTACAGGCATCTTTCATCACGCTAATCCTGTGCTGTAATTATACAGAGCTATGACGATCCAGCTTCCAATAAGATTAATTACTGGCTATGCTCCGCGATCGCATTTGAGTAAGTAAACCTAAACCCAACTATTCGTAGCCAAGAAAGAGCCGCAGCGAAACCGATTAACTAATCGATGAAATTATGTTGACAGACAAAACTCTACCCAGAAAATAATTACTATTGTATTTTCCTTGTATTAGTACTAATATACTTGTGACAAATTTCTCTCAGATTAAAAAGCAATAATGTTCAATCCTAAACAACCAGAAAATATTGTAGACATTGAAGGAGAGGACTTATTAGAACTCCCATCGGAAGAAGATGATTGGCACGAATATAAAAGCAGCTCAACTTCTGATAAGGAACTTGGAAAAAAGCTTTGTAAAGCAGCTTCGGGTTTCTGGAATAGTGGAGGAGGACTATTCGTAGCAGGGGTAAATGATAATGGAAAAGTAGATGGCGGAATTAGCCTCAATATCAAAAGACAATCACGACGAGATTGGATAGATCAACAAATTGCTAAAGTTACTCCTACGGGAAAATATACTATAAAAAAAATTGAAAAAAAAGATGGGAATTTACAAATAGACGAAGGCAAAGGAGTTTTCCCATTGGTGACAAGTTAAGGCGGTATATTGTTTGTCAAGCGGGGAACGGAGACAAGTCCAGAGAAGGTTTAGCTCT
>JBCBEA010000192.1:0-7334 GCA_038529195.1 Cyanobacteria bacterium J06600_6 | reverse complement strand
ATAAACTTTTGATGAAGTTTAAAAGTTTAGCGATCGCCTTTTTTGCCTTTGCCCCTTTCCCTTTTACCAGTCTTAACAAATTAATCGGCGTACTAAAAGATTAATAATCAATTCATGTCATAACCAAATAAATTGGCATCGACTTCTCCTAAATCAATATCTTCTAAGCCATACTCTTTCCAGCGTCGCTCAACCATTGCGGAGACATCGCCGTCAGATTCGAGCGGTTCACCCCATTCATGGTCGGTTTCAGGGGGAATCTTCGTCGTGGCATCAATTCCCATTCTGCCTCCTAAACCAATTTTCTCACTGGCAAAATCGAGAGTATCAAAAGGAGTATCGGGCAAAATAAATACATCGCGAGAGGGGTCTACTTTAGAACTAATAGCCCAAACTACCTGGCGGGGGTCGCGAATATTAATATCTTTATCCACCACAATGACAAACTTTGTATAGGTGAACTGCGGTAGAGCGCTCCAGAAAGCTAAGGCTGCTCTTCTCGCCTGTCCTGGATAAGCTTTGTCAATCGAGATAATTGCTGCTTTGTAGCTCAACGCCTCCATGGGTAGAAAGAAATCGACAATTTCTGATACCTGTTGGCGCAAAATAGGTGTATAAATACGGTTAAGTGCGATCGCCATCATCGCTTCTTCTTTGGGTGGACGACCACTAAACGTAGTCAGATAAATTGGATCTTTACGATGAGTTATGCAGTGAAAGCGTACCAAAGGTGAGTCTTCTACACCGCCGTAGTAACCCATATGATCTCCAAATGGACCATCAGGCAATACTTCTCCTGGATTAATCGTACCTTCGAGAACAAACTCCGAATCAGCCGGTACTTCTAAATCTACTGTTTTACACTTAGCTAGCTTGACTCCACTACCGCCATATAGACCAGCAAACAGCCACTCAGATAAATCGACAGGAATTGGCGTTGCTGCTGCCATAATGATCATCGGATCTACTCCCAGGGCGATCGCAATTTCCAGTTTCTTGCCAGCTTCGGCAGCTTTACGTAAATGTCTTGCACCCCCACGCACAGAAAGCCAGTGAACCGTCATCGTGTTTTTTGACTGTAGCTGCAGACGGTACACCCCAACGTTAGGTGTGCCCGTCTCTACATCCTTGGTAATTACCAAACCTAGAGTAATAATCTTGCCCGCATCGCCCACATAGGGACGAATCATCGGCACTTTGTTGAGGTCTACATCTTCTCCTTCAATTACCACCTGATGGCAGGGAGGAAAAAAGTCTCTACCTGGTTTGGCTTTTAAAACATCAAACAGCACCTTGCCAAAATCTACCGCCTGCTTAATTTTCTTCGGCGGTTTGGGCTGCTGCAACATAGCTAGTTTGGAGCCTAGAGTTTCTAACTCTTCTGGGGCTTCCATGTTCATTGACCAGCAAATTCTTTCCACCGTCCCCATTAGGTTTACTGCGACGGGGAAAGGAGAACCCTTAACATTCTCAAACAGTAGTCCTGGTCCTCCTGCCTGCAGCATGCGGTTGGAAATTTCCGCAATTTCTAATTCGGGATCGACTAGAGCGGAAATACGCCTAAGTTGTCCCTTAGATTCTAAAATTTCAATAAATCCCCGTAAATCTCTAGCCATGTTAAGAAATATAAACTGATTGTTATATTTATAGTCTAGAAGAGTTAAGGCAGAATCTACAATTTCTTTGCCAGGCTGGCGGTAAGATCCCGATCTAGAGCATCGATTACGTTGTGCAGAGCATCGATAAATACTTGCTCAGAGTTAGAATTGAGGGCATTTAATAAATAGGCCTTGCCACCTTCAGGTCGGCAGAGAAGTCTAACTACCTGATTCTTATTACTTGTTTTGTCCATGGGATAGAGCTACTTAATTAATGTTATCTAAAGTCAGATACGAGCTGAATTATCGGGCATTACCAAGTTACATTTCGTCAGCAAAAAGGCTGATATTTAGAAAAAACCAAGCGTTATTACTTATAGTAACTGTTTATGCTAAGTAAAAATACTTTTTTAAGCAGAAGAGCCACTTTCCCCCTGAATTACTGCAGCGCCGATTAGATGTGCCAGTCGCAGGGCTTCGGGAACTTTGCCACAGTCAGTGAGCTGGTGTAAAGCTGGTGCAATAATTTCTGGCTGTTCCCCAGATACTTGAAAGAAAAATGGTGGATAAGCGTAAATTTCACCTGCTCGTTGCAGCATTAGTAGTCTTGACTCGTAGTTAGGTAAACGAGACATCGCCTCTCGCATTTTCTTTAACTTTGGCTGTTTTCGCATTACGGCAACACAGGGAAGATTAAGCCGACTAGCTAGCTGGGGTAAATCAATTAGGTTAAAACCGCCAAAGCCAATACCATCAATTAAAACTAAATGTAGCTGGGGCAAAAACTTCTTACCGATTAATAGCTGGCAAATTTTTTCCGTTGCATCGTCACCATCCACTTGAACACTTCCCCAGACCATCCCCTCAAACCGAGTATTGGCACAGATAACCCCCGAAATATTTACTTCCTGTTGCTGATGGCGCTCAAAAGGAGAATCATCAAAACCGATCGCTCTAATCTGTTTTTTTTGTCTTACCAGAGCCTCTAAATCCATAAATCTCTAATTTTTGAACTTGATGATACAGGTTTCTTCAAAGCCTAGAGCCTAAAGCTTAAAGCATAGAGCTACGAGCAAATTACCCTGTATGCCACGCTTCAAACTACCAAAGGTCAACCAAATGGGTAGATATCCCTAACGTCGCGAACCTAAGCCAAATGGTAGAATTATTACAAGTTGTTAAATTTTGCTGTCTAACCAGGCGATCGAGGATTAGAAAGCAAATGTTAGATCGAATAAAAATACAGATTATTCATACGAATTACTATGCTGAAGAGACTATTGGGCGACCCCAATGCACGTAAACTCAAGAAATTCCAGCCTTTAGTGGCGGAAGTAAATCTGATTGAGGAAGATATCAAAGATCTGTCTGATGAGGATTTAAAAGCCAAAACAGGCGAGTTTCGCGAGCAGTTAGGGCAGGCGAAAAACGATGATGAGATTAAAGATATTCTCGATGATATTTTGCCAGAAGCCTATGCTGTAGTTAGGGAAGCAGCAATTCGTGTTTTAGGCATGCGTCACTACGACGTACAGTTACTCGGAGGCATAGTACTACACAAGGGGCAGATTGCGGAAATGAAGACAGGGGAAGGTAAAACCCTCGTCTGTACCCTGCCTGCCTATCTGAATGGTTTAACAGGAAAAGGAGTTCACGTAGTTACCGTTAACGATTACCTTGCTCGTCGTGATGCAGAATGGATGGGGCAGGTACATCGTTTCTTGGGCTTGTCCGTTGGTCTAATTCAGTCGGGAATGAGTCCTGCCGAAAGAAGAAAAAATTACGCCTGCGACATTACCTACACCACCAACAGTGAGCTGGGCTTTGATTATCTAAGGGATAATATGGCTGTCTCGATGGAAGAAGTGGTGCAGCGTCCCTTTAACTACTGTGTAATTGACGAGGTAGATTCAGTTTTAGTGGATGAAGCTAGAACACCTCTAATTATTTCAGGACAGGTAGAGCGTCCGACAGAGAAGTATCTTCAGGCATCTCAGGTTGCAGCTCAGTTAGTCGCTCAAGAAGAAGACTACGACGAAGAAATAAACGGCGAAGAAGGTGTTGGCGATTACGAGGTAGACGAAAAAGCCCGCAATATTTTGATGACCGATGAAGGTTTTGCCCACGCCGAAGAGATACTTGGCGTAACAGACCTCTATGACCCAGAAAATCCTTGGGCGCACTATATATCTAATGCTGTTAAAGCAAAAGAACTGTTCACCAAAGATGTTAACTACATGGTGCGCAACGACGAGATTGTGATCGTCGATGAATTTACAGGCAGGGTACTAGCAGGCAGACGCTGGAGTGATGGTCTGCACCAGGCGATCGAAGCCAAAGAAGGCGTGCCGATTCAAAAAGAAACTCAAACTCTGGCTAGTATTACCTATCAGAACTTTTTCCTACTCTATCCCACCTTGGCGGGAATGACGGGTACAGCAAAAACTGAAGAAACTGAATTTGAGAAAGTTTACAATCTTCAGGTAACAATTATTCCGACTAACTTGCCTCCTAAGCGGGCAGATTTGGCTGATGTTGTCTTTAAGCAAGAAATTGGTAAGTGGCAGGCGGTAGCGGAAGACACCGCGAACATGCACGAAAGAGGTCGCCCTGTACTAGTTGGTACGACCAGCGTCGAGAAGTCAGAATTAATTTCCCATTTGCTGCGGGAAAAAGGGATTGAACATAACCTACTCAACGCTAAACCAGAAAACGTCGAGCGAGAGTCAGAAATTGTTGCTCAAGCTGGTCGTAAAACAGCCGTGACGATCGCTACAAATATGGCAGGTCGGGGTACAGACATTATCCTGGGGGGTAATGCTGACTATATGGCAAGACTCAAGGTTAGAGAGTACCTAATGCCGAAAATTGTTGCCCCCGAAGACGATAACTTCATGGCGGGAGTACCTGGCATTGACATGGGTAAAGATGCACCCAAGGGCTTTGGTAACGGTAGCGGAAAAAAAGCGAAAACCTGGAAAGCTTCACCACAGATTTTCCCTACGGAATTATCCTCAGAAGCAGAAGATTTTCTCAAAGATACGGTTAAATTTGCCGTCCAGGAATACGGAGAGCAGAGTCTAGCCGAGCTAGATGCTGAAGAAAAAATCGCTGTAGCGGCAGAAAATGCTCCTGTCGAAGATCCCGTCTTGCTCAAGCTGCGGGAAGCTTACAAAATGGTGCGTAAAGAATACGAAGTCTTTACCGATGCCGAACACGACGAGGTAATTGAAAATGGTGGTCTGCACGTAATTGGTACGGAGCGTCACGAATCTCGGCGGGTAGATAACCAACTACGGGGTCGTGCCGGTAGACAGGGTGACCCTGGTTCGACTAGATTTTTCCTCAGTCTACAGGATAACCTGTTGAGAATCTTCGGTGGCGATCGCGTTGAGAAACTGATGAATATGATGCGTGTCGAAGACGATATGCCCATTGAGTCAAAAATGTTGACTAACTCCCTAGAAGGGGCGCAAAAGAAGGTTGAGACGTTTTACTATGACACGCGTAAGCAGGTCTTTGAGTATGACGAGGTAATGAACAACCAGCGTCGGGCAATTTATGCTGAACGCCGTCGAGTATTAGAAGGACTAGACCTCAAAGAGCAGGTAATTCAGTACGCTGAAAAAACCATGGCAGAAATTGTTGATGCTTACGTTAACCCAGAGCTACCCCCTGAAGAATGGAAGCTAGATAAGATGGTTGATAAAGCCAAAGAATTTATCTACCTGCTGGAAGACGTAGAGCCAGAACATTTGGAAGATATGACCGTTACGGAAATGAAAAACTTCCTCTGCGAAGAAGTCCGTAAGGCTTATGACATCAAAGAGCATCAGATTGACAGTATGCAGCCAGGATTGATGCGCCAGGCAGAAAGATTCTTTATTCTGCAGCAGATAGACACTCTCTGGCGAGAACACCTCCAGGCGATGGATGCCCTGCGGGAATCGATTGGTTTGCGGGGTTATGGACAAAAAGATCCTTTAATTGAATACAAGCAGGAGGGATATGAAATGTTCTTGGAGATGATGATCGATATTCGTCGTAATGTCGTTTACTCACTCTTCCAGTTCAAACCCCAAACTCAGCCACCCAAACCACAACCACAGGCTGTTTCCTAGAACTTTGTCCAACAGTAGTTAAAGCACCGAAGAGCCAGAAATTACTGGCTCTTTTTTTGTGTCCCATCCTTACGGAATGAAAACAATAAAATCTTTTATTTAATCCAGATAGTTTTAATATTGACAAACTCGTGAATGCCCTGGCTGCTTAATTCTCTGCCATAGCCCGATCGCTTAATACCGCCAAAAGGCAGGCGAGGATCTGATTTAACCATGCCGTTAATAAATACCGCTCCTGCCTCTATTTCTCTGGCTAAACGCTTAATTTCCTTCTCGTCGGTTGTCCAAGCGCTACCGCCCAGACCAAAAGGAATGTTGTTAGCTAAGGCGATCGCTTCGTCAATATTTTCGACGCTAAACAATAGAGCAACGGGTCCAAAAAATTCTGTTTGAGCAGCAGCAGAATCAACGGGAATATCGGTCAGAATTGTTGGCTGATAGTAATTCCCAGGGCGATCGCTAATTATTTCACCACCGATAAGAATTTTTGCCCCCTGTTTAACGGCATCCTGAACCTGCTCGTCTAATTCTGAGCGAATACTATCTGTAGCTAAAGGACCAATATCAGTTTCTTTATCCATCGGATCGCCAATAGTTAAAGCTTGAAACTGCTTCATTAATTCTGCCTGAAAGCGATCGCGAATACTGGCAGCAACGATAAATCTTTTCGCTGCAATACAAGACTGACCATTATTCAGCATACGGGCTTTAACTGCTGTCTTGACCGCCTCATCAATGTCGGCACTTTCTAAGACAATAAACGGATCGCTACCGCCTAATTCAAGAACTACCTTTTTAATTTGCTGTCCTGCTGTGGTCGCCAACGCTGCTCCCGCAGGTTCACTACCTGTTAAGGTTGCTGCCTTGACGCGATCGTCTTCCATAATCCCTTTTACCTGACTCGCCCCAATTAACAAAGTCTGAAATGCACCTTTGGGAAAACCAGCTTTAGTTAAGATCGACTCGATCGCCAAAGCACACTGAGGAACATTTGAAGCATGTTTGAGAATACCGACATTGCCCGCCATCAGGGCAGGAGCAGCAAAACGAAATACCTGCCAAAAAGGAAAATTCCAGGGCATTACGGCTAAAATCGTTCCTAAAGGCTGATAAGCCACATAACTTTGACTGGCATCACTATCTATGGCAACATCTGCTAGGAATTCAGGAGCTTTCTCTGCATAGAAACGGCAAACTTTAGCGCATTTTTCCGCCTCGGCGATCGCACTTTGGAGAGTTTTACCCATTTCGGTGGTCATGATTTGAGCATACTTAAGGGTATCTTGCTCTAAAATCTCCGCAGCCTTATTGAGCCACTCGCTGCGCTGCTCAAAACTAGTCTGACGATAGGATCTAAAAGTTTCCGCTGCAAAAGTAAGTTTAGTTTCAATCTCCGAATCAGTCAGAGGAGTAAAAGTTTTAAGAGTTTCACCTGTTGCCGGGTTGATAGTTGCGATCGCCATTTGTGATTAAACCTTTAAGCTATATCTATCAGGCTAGCGGTGGTTTTGTTTTGATGATAGTTTTTTATGGAAAACGTAATTATTATCTATTTGTTATTTGTTATTTGTTAGTTGTTAGTTGTTAGTTGTTAGTTGTTAGTTGTTAGTTGTTA
>JBCBEA010000191.1:0-7347 GCA_038529195.1 Cyanobacteria bacterium J06600_6 | reverse complement strand
TCAATCTACCATTTTGAAATCGATCCCTCTGCAACTTTATTTATGCAACAACGCCATATGAAATACTTAATTACTTGCTACAGATAAGTAAAGACATAAAGATGATTAATTTCTTCTGCCCTCTGCCCTGACGCGGAGCGAAGCGGAGTTAATCCTTTAGGGCTGCCCTCTGCCCTCTGCCTTCTGCCTTCTGCCTCACCAAACCTATGTGTAGCATTCTTTTTTAGATTTCGTATAAATATCTATTCCAAATTTGTTAAAGTTGATTCTACTGGAGACTCAGATTCACAATCTAGGGAGCCAATAACATAGGGAAAACCCGCACCAGCCAACCCTTGTTTAATGCGATCGCTTGTGCCGTTGAAAACAACAAACAGCGGATTGATAGATTCTGCTGCTTCGCTAATCATGTGCTGCTCGTTAGGTGGCATCAGCCATTCATAATCTCGATCTAAATCTACCTGAGTCTGACGCCAACGGTTAACTAGATCTGAAAAATCCTCTTCGGGACGATGAATAAAGACAATAATTTCTGCACCCATCTTAATTTTCCATTCTGGATCGCACATTAAAATCCCCAAATCACAGCTCAGGGAAGTTGCAATGCGGGGAATTCTTGCTTCTAAAGAATCATGAGAGAATAGCTCTGGACGACGAATACGAACTACTGGCAGGGGAATCGTAATCAAACTCTGTTCTGGGCGACGAATACTGGGCAAAATTTCCAGATAAGGACGATATTGCTTGAGTAAAGCGATCGCCCCGCGACGAGTACTATATTCTGCTAGTAACGTTTCATAGTCAGCCTTTTTGACAGATATCATGTAATTTTCAAATCCAGAAAATGCTAATTGCAGAATGTAGATCAGCTAAAAATTACGCTAACTGATCGAAGATTGAGAACATAGGTAAATACATTGACATTAGAATCGTACCGACCATAACCGCAATACCGACCATCATAATCGGCTCAATCATCGTGGTTAGAGCTTTAACAGCCTGCTCAACTTCATCTTCGTAAAATTCCGCAACTTTCTCCATCATGCCGTCTAATTCTCCTGTTTCCTCACCAATACTAATCATCTGAATTGCTAGCGTTGGGAAAACATTTTCCTTTTGAATTGCCAGAGAAATCATTCCACCCTGTTGAATATCAGCTTTAGCAGACATGATCGCATTGATAATTACCTGATTACCAATTGTGTTGCAAACAATGTCAAAACACTGGAGTACAGGCACACCAGAACGAGTTAAGGTACCAAATACCCGACAAAAACGGGCTACAGCAATTTTTTCATTTAGATCGCCAAATAGAGGCATTTTTAGCATAAAGCCATCGATCTGTAGGCGACCCCAAGGAGTTTTATACCAGGCGCGAATTAGGAAACTCATGCCGACAAAGACGACAACAGGAATTATGGCTTTCCAACTACGAAGTATGTCACTAATATCCAGCATGACTCTGGTAAGTAAGGGCAGCTCTGCTCCCAAAGATTCAAAGATACCGCCAAACACAGGAATTAAAAAGATAGTCATTCCTAGAAAAGCAATGACAGCAAAAATTCCGACAGTGACGGGATAAGCCATCGCCGATTTAATTTCATTCTGCAATTTTGCCATGTCTTCTAAAAGTTTAGAAAGACGCATCAGAACTTCATCTAGAACACCACCCGCTTCCCCAGCTTCAACCATGTAAATATATAAATCGTTAAAGCATTCAGGATAAGGTTTCATCGACTCAGACAAGCTAGTCCCCTGCTGTACTTCGGCGCTAATACCTAACAGCGCCCGCTTGAGTTTCACATTTGGAGCCTGATCCGCCAAAATTCCCAAAGAACGGACAATTGCCACCCCCGCGTTAACCATTACGGAAAACTGACGAGAAAATACGGCTTTATCTTTGACAGTGACTTTAGCTAAAGCCATTTCTAGAGCAGACATGTCTATTTCTAGACTTGATTTGCTGACTTTCCCCACGGCAACGTATCTATTTTTCAATGCTAGACGAGCCTGTTCGGGTGAAGTAGCCTCAATTTTTTCTTTAAAGACTTTGCCCGTACTGTCTTTAACCTTTGCTGTATATGTAGACATAAAAAGACTAAATAATTAAGTTAGTAGATAATCAAAAAATAGTTAGTTCAAATGGCATCTAACGACGTTTGGCACCTGCCTTCTGATTCGCATTCGCCCCCATGCCCATTCCTCCTGCAGCACCAACAAGACGCTGTAGTTCGTCAGGACGACCACTTTTAGCAATGGCTTCTTCCATGCTGATAATCCCTTTTTTAACCAGATCGGCTAGAGCCTGCTCCATAGTTTGCATATCTATTTTTCCTCCCGTCTGAATAGCGGAATAGACTTGGGCAGCTTTACCTTCACGAATTAAATTGGCGATCGCTGGGGTGACCATCATGATTTCTTGTGCCATTACTCGTCCAAATTCCCCAGGTTTAGGGTTTTTCTTTTTAGCCAAGGTTTGACTAAAGACGGCAATCAAGGAGTTTGACAGCATGGCTCTAATTTGTGCCTGTTGACCAGCCGGGAAAACATCGATAATCCGATCTACCGTTCCTGAAGCAGAGTTAGTGTGGAGCGTACCAAAGACTAAGTGACCTGTCTCCGCTGCCGAGATTGCCAAGGAAATTGTTTCTAAATCTCGCATCTCCCCAACCAGGATGATGTCTGGATCTTCCCGCAAAGCTGCTTTTAGCGCGTTAGCAAAGCTTTTTGTATCTTCGCCCTTTTGTCGTTGATGGAACAGACTTTTTTCGTTATCAAAAACATATTCAATCGGATCTTCAACGGTGAGAATATGCTCTCCGCGACTACGGTTAATCAAATCTAGCATTGCTGCTAAGGTAGTAGTTTTACCCGACCCCGTGGGTCCCGTAACTAAAACCAGCCCTCTTGGTCTTTCGGTAGTTTTTCTAATTACATCAGGCAATCCTAACTGATCGAAGTTTGGGATTTTAGAAGACAAAGCTCGCAAACAGGCAGCATAACAGCCTCGCTCTTTATAAACGTTGACTCGAAACCGAGCTAAACCCTTAACTCCATAAGAACAGTCTAATTCCCAATGCTGCTCCAGCTCTTTGCGCTGATTATTATTGAGCATACTGAAGATCAATCTTTGACATTCTTGGGGACTTAAATCGTCGCCAATTGGCGTTAGCTTACCGCTAATCCGAAAATAGATTGGAGCGCCAGCCTGGATGTGCATATCCGAGCCACCCATCTCTACTAACTGCTCCATCATGTCTTCGATCATCAAATCCATCGCTTATTCCTCATCAAATTTATATTTAAGTTATAAAAAGCCAAAATTAATAGCGGGGAGTCATACAGTAAGGACAATCCAACCATTCTGGCTGTAGTTCTGCACGACAGGTACGACAGGTTAAGCCACTTTTGCGCTTGGCTTTCAACTCTGCCTCTAAGCCAGAGTCTGTAAAGGTCACCCTTTCAACTTCTTCCAAGGTGGTATGCCCTTCTTTTACTAGATTGAGACTGTAGGCCAGAATTGTAATCATTCCTTCCTCGACCGCTGTTTCTTTAATGCGATCGGTATTTGCCCCCTCGTTGATTAGAGACTGCAGTTTTTCGGAGTTACGCATAACCTCATAAACACCAACCCTTCCTTTGTAGCCAACTCCATTACATTTAGGGCAGAGGCTACCATTAGCTTTGGCTTGAGAAATTTGCTCTGCATCGAGCTTATTCGCTTTGTAGAAAGTTACTTCTTCTCCCGCTGCTGCGGACAAACCAAATCTGGCTAATTCTTCATGAGTCGGATTGTAGGCAATTCGACATTCGCTGCAGACGCGACGCATTAATCTTTGAGCCAAAACCCCTACCAACGCACCAGAAATCATAAACGGTTCGACACCCATCTCATCGAGGCGAGCGATCGCACCAGCAGCATCATTTGTGTGCAGAGTGGTTAGTACGAGGTGTCCTGTCAAGGCTGCTTCAATTGCAGTTTTAGCTGTTTCTGAGTCTCTAGTCTCACCAACCAGAATTACGTCGGGATCTTGTCTCAAGAAAGCTCTGAGGATAGAGGCAAAATCCATACCTTTTTCCCGAATCACCTGTACTTGGGTAATTCCATCAAGAGAATATTCAATCGGATCTTCAGCAGTACTGATATTAATATCGGGGCTGTTTCTTTCTGCCAGTACCGAATAGAGACTAGTAGATTTACCTGAACCAGTAGGTCCCGTAACGAGAATAATTCCGAAAGGACGTTTTGCCATGTCTCGGACGATCTCTAAAGTCTCTTCATGAGAAATTAGCTTGTCTAGACCTAGCTGCGTTGCGGAGTTGTCGAGAATCCGCAGTACTACTTTCTCTCCATAACGACTGGGCAGAGTATTAACCCGAAAATCCACCTTCCGTCCCTGGAACATACGGCGAATTTTGCCATCTTGGGGCAAACGTTTTTCGGCGATATCCAGTTCGGCCATAATCTTGAAACGAGCAATTACGGCAGGAATAATCTTTTTGGGCATCTTATCGAAAGGCTGCTGGAGAACTCCATCCTTGCGATAACGTATTTTTAAGCCTTCTTCTTGTGGTTCAACATGAATATCTGATACTCCATCCTGGAGTGCTTTAGCAAGAATTTTATTTACCAGAGTGATAATTGGTGCAGCCTGTGCCTCGTTAGCAGCACCCAAATCATCGGCAACGTCGTCGTCTGCTTCTTCTAAATTAAAGTCAAAATTATCTAGCTCGAGAGAGACATCTACGTCAACTTCTTTCTTTTTCGCAGTTTCTTTCTGAACCTGTTCGTCTAAAAAGCGATCAATTAGCTGCTGATAATCGGCTTGGGTAATAACCTGTCTTTCAATGCCAATCCTTTTTGGTCGCAAAATACGATTTAGATCGTCTTGGGCTTCCAGATTTTCTGGATCGACCATCGCCACAACCAAAATAGGTTTTTCGTCCCCTTTCTTTTCCAAGGGAATTAGACGATAACGACGGCAAATATCGAGGGGAATCAAAGAATTAATCAATTCCCCCATTTGATTATTGCTAAATTTCTCAGTTTCGATTTCAGGATCGGCAGATTCCACCCCAAAGAGAACTTTTAATTCAAAAAGATGGTGCTTTTTATACTGACGTAGTAAATCGGGCGGGAGCTGTTTCCCTGTAGCTGTTTCTAGAACATCAATTAGCGATGTTCCACTTTTGCGACTCTCCGCTAAAGCCTTTTGCATTTTTTCGCCATCAATAAAACCCTTCTGCACCAATTGATTACCAAAAGGGGATAGATTGTTGCGTACAGCGATCGCTCGATTTTTTTTGGAAGAGGAATAAGCCATAAAATAGTTAAAATATCTCCTGACGATACCTAGTGTTCCCCAAAGTTAGAGTAAAATCTCAACTAGCTAAAATTAACTAGTCAAATGCATTTTATTAATTCATTTTTTAGGATCTAAAAAATCTTCGGAGCCGGGGAACATTTGACCGAGGCTTTTTCTAAGGAGAAGCACTGGGTATAATCGCCCATGCACTAGAGTTTTAGATAACTTACAGAAGCTTGCGACTTCGCAATGACTATCTGAGCGAATGCCTGGCAGCGGAGTAAGTTTGTCTATCTGGTTTACACGATCTAGTTTTTCGACCGTAGCCCAGACGCGACGAAGTTCTTAGGTCAATTAGCCGAAGGTATGAAACAAATGATTTCGCAAAAAAATAGCCTATGATGACTTGATAGATGAGCCAGATAGCGGAGAAATCCCTTGCTCACTCAATAGCTGATTTTAATCACATAGACAAAATTAAATTTGTCATTTTTCGAACCGAATACAATATCCTATATCTTGTAAATAGAAAAGCTAAATATTCTTATGACTGAAGAGCAAAAACAATCTGAAAATCCTGTTGCTAATATTGAAACGGAAGTTGCCTCAGAAGATTCCTTAGAAAACAATGATGCTGTGGAACCCTCTGTAGAAGAGGTCGCAACAGAAATAGATTCAGAAACAGACAGTCAGACTGCTGAAAATGACGAAATTTTTGCTGCATTTCAACAAGAAAACGCTAATCTCAAACAGCTTTTAGACGAAAAAAGTCAGCAGGCAGATCTAGCAAAAGCTCAGTATGCTCGCTTGGCAGCGGACTTTGAAAATTTTCGCCGTCGAACTACGAAAGAGAAGGAAAATTTGGAAGTACAGTCTAAAAAAAGCGTCATTACCGAACTACTGCCTGTAATTGACAATTTTGAAAGAGCCAGAACGCAGTTAAAGCCAGAAAGTGATGGGGAAAAAGCGATTCATTCAAGTTACCAAGGAGTATACAAAACTTTGGTTGAGTGTCTTAAGAAAATGGGTGTTTCAGCCATGCGTCCTGAAGGTCAGGAGTTCGATCCCAATTACCACGAAGCCATGTTGCGTGAACCCACAAACGAATATCCCGAAGGGACTGTAATCGAGCAGTTAATGCGCGGATACGTTATTGGAGACACAATTTTACGTCATGCCATGGTTAAAGTTGCTGTTCCTGAAGAACCTGTGATAACTTCGGAACAGAAAACGACAGAAAATGAGAATGACAGTTAAGTAATTATCCAGTTTTAAGCAATATTAAGCTTAAAAATTTTATTTGGGATTTACTAAATCGACATAAAAAAATGTCGATTGATATCATCAGTTTTTCCGTCGATGTATTCGTAATTTATAAACAAATGAAAGTTACTGCCTAAGCACTATGGCAAAAGTTATCGGTATCGATCTGGGAACTACCAACAGTTGCGTTGCTGTGCTTGAAGGGGGCAAGCCCATAATTATTGCTAACTCAGAAGGTGCGCGGACAACTCCGAGTATGGTAGCCTTTGCCAAAGGCGATGCTCGTTTGGTAGGTCAGTTAGCAAAAAGACAGTCAGTGACTAACGCTCAAAATACAGTCCACAGCATTAAGCGCTTCATTGGTCGACGTTGGGAAGATACAGAAGAAGAACGTTCTCGTACACCCTACAAATGCGTTCCCGGCCGAGATGACACTGTTGATGTTTACATCAAAAATAGGAATTACACTCCCCAAGAAATCTCGGCGATGATTCTGCAAAAGCTGAAAGCAGATGCAGAAAGTTTTTTGGGAGAGCCGATAACTGAAGTTGTCATTACAGTTCCCGCCTATTTTACGGATGCTCAAAGGCAGGCAACAAAAGATGCGGGGACAATTGCAGGACTTGAAGTACTACGGATTGTTAATGAGCCGACTGCTGCTGCTCTAGCTTATGGTTTGGATAAACAAGAGCGAGAAGAAAATATTTTGGTTTTTGACCTGGGGGGTGGAACTTTTGACGTTTCGATTCTTCAGCTAGGTAATAGTGTCTTTGAAGTA
>JBCBEA010000190.1:0-7366 GCA_038529195.1 Cyanobacteria bacterium J06600_6 | reverse complement strand
TTGAATAGCATCACAAAAAACAACAGTAATAGCAAAAACTATTACTGTTATAAATACATCTAAGTTTAAATTAAGCTACAGATTGAACTATAGTTTGTTTAATTCTTCAGTCAAAATTTTGATGGTTGTGCTAATTTGTGACTCAGTATGATTACAGGTAATAAAAAATCTCAGTCTCGCACCATTTTGAGGCACTGAAGGATAAATCATAAAAGGTACATTAATACCTCTTTTAAACAAGTTTTGAGAAAGCTGAATTGATTTAAGAGAGTCACCAATAATAATTGGAATCACAGGAGAATCTTGGCTCATTCCTGTGTCCAATCCCTGCTCTTTTGCTAGGTCAATAAACAGTTTGGCTCTTGCCTGGAGAGTAGTTGCTCTTTCGGGTTCATTTTTTAGTACTCGAATTGCAGCTAAGGTTGCTGCTGCATTTGGCGGAGACATGCCCACGCTGAATACAAATCCTGGAGCGGTGTATTTGAGATATTCAACTAAAGCAGCAGAGCCAGCAATATAGCCACCACAGCTAGCGAAAGACTTACTTAGAGTTCCCATCCATAAATCAATATCATTGGGGTCGAGACCGTAGTATTCACTTATTCCGCGACCAGTTTTACCGATTGCGCCAATCGAATGAGCCTCATCAACCATCAAAAAGGTTTTAAACTTCTGCTTAAGCTCAATTACAGGGGGAAGATTAGCAATGTCACCATCGGTGCTATATACACCTTCAATCACAATTAAAACTCGCTGGTAACGATGACGGCGATCGCTAAGAATTTTTTCTAATGCCTCAACATCATTATGAGGAAAAGCGACTAAGCTCGCTCCCGAGAGAAAGCAGCCTTGCAGAATACTGTTGTGGCTCAATGAATCGTAAATGACCAGATCGCCCTGACCAAATAAATGACCGATAGTAGTGACGTTGGTCGCGTGACCACCAACCAAAACAATACTATCTTCAACGCCAATAAAATCAGCTATTGCCTGCTCAAGCTCTCTGTGTAGGGGTTTTTCTCCAGATATCAGACGGCTAGCACAGGCAGAAGTTCCATATTGATCCGTAGCGTCCTTGGCAGCCTGAGTTACTTCAGGATCGCCACACATACCGATGTAATTATAGGTAGCAAAATTAATTAATTCACGACCATCAACGGTGGTGCGATCGTTAACAATTCCTTCTTGGGGGACAAAAAATGGGTTGCCGTTACCAAGCTGTTCGACCTGTTCTCTTTGAGCCAACAGTTTTTGATATTCAGGAAATTTATCAAACTGATAATTCTCTACAGGGATATCAGCTGCGTAGTCTAGATTGAAACTAGAGCTAGATTCTCGTTCTTCACTATTGACCTGGCTGCTGGCTAAATTACCGCTGGCTAGGTACTGAGCTAGTGATTCAATATTTTGATAATCCCATAGTAGGGTAGGAGGCAAGCGACAACTAAGATAATCCTCCAAATCTCCCGACAGGTTGATTGCTTCAGCCGATTCTAAACCATATTCCTCAAAATCTTGGGTAACATCGATTTGATTTGGCTCAATTTCTAATATTTCCGCCAGCCTATCGATTAGCCATCCCTGAATCGCTTCACCTTTAGAAGTCGCACCTAGGGTGTTTGACTGACCGTTGCGATTAACGGACATATTTGTGCTGTCTTTGCCATTTAAAGTTTCGTTGAATAGTGTCACTATATACTCCTACACCACTTAATTAAAAATTCACTGAGGAGAAATCTATCTCTAAATCGAGAAGAGAAATCCTTCGGGTCGTTAAATTTATTGGTCTAGCCGACACCTTCTAGACCAATACGATCGCACACGCTGGTTATTCTGCCACGAACCCCCACTAAAATACCAGAGTATCCAGCAGGGGTTAGTTATAAGTTGCTGATTGGGCAATCTTAAGATGATGGCGATCTCCCTTTCTGTTAGAAAAATACAAATCTACTGAATAATAGATCGAATTTATAACAAACTTGGAGAGATCGCCAGTAATTCCCGAAAATATATTCTTAATCTATCTAGATATTTAGCTAGCCATATACTCTCTAACGTAGCCTCTACGTCTTCTAAGCTGGGCTAAAGCCTGATGTTCTAGCTGACGTACCCGTTCGCGACTAATGCTCATTCTCTGACCAATTTTTGCCAGAGAAAGCTCTTTGCCATTATCTAAACCAAAACGTAAAGCAATTACTTCCTGCTGTTGAGGAGATAAATCTGCCATTAGATTATAAAGATCTTGGCGCAGTAGCTGCTGAGTTGCATAGCGATCGGGAGAAATGCCGTCGTCCTCCAACAATTCTGATAGTTCAGTATCTTGGTTTTCACCGACTCGTACGTCGAGCGAAATTGGCTGACGGGAAATACTCAAATATTCGCGAACCTGCTCTGGCTTTAACTCCAGTTCCGAGGCAATTTCGGGAATTTCGGCGCTGCGACCGAGTTTTTGAGCCAGCTCGCGCTGAGTTTTTTTGATCTTATTTAACTTCTCTGTAATGTGAATAGGCAGGCGAATAGTGCGAGCCTGCTGGGCGATCGCTCTGGTGATCGCTTGGCGAATCCACCAGTAAGCATAGGTAGAGAATTTATATCCGCGCGTGGGGTCAAATTTTTCTACACCCCGTTCTAAACCAAGACTACCTTCTTGGATCAGATCCAGAAACTCCATATTTCGCTTCTGGTATTTTTTGGCGATCGCTACGACTAGACGTAGATTAGCCTCAATCATTTTTTTCTTGGCTCGTTGACCCTCTTTAATGATCCTATTAAGCTCGATTTCACTCATTTGGGCAGCTAATGCCCACTCCTTCAGGCTGAGTTCGCGACTCTGATCTTCTTTTTTAGCTAATAGGGTCATCATTTTCTGCACTTGCTTCCCATAAACAATTTCTTGTTCGTGGGTTAACAAAGATACTCGCCCAATTTCATGCAGATAGGTTCTAACCATATCGGCTGAATAATTTCCTTTCAGGTTGTTCTTGGCAATTTTTGCTTTAGGCATTTGTACAGTTATGACTCCTTATAAACTTTCAAAAGTCAGCGATACTTCATAAATTGGCTACAGATGCTCTCTCTTTTACAAGGAACAAGCTTTAGCTCGCAATCGATTGAATTCCGACTGTGGGTTTAGACGCGAGAGTTGTGACAAAGGTTCAACTATTGTTTTCGTAAATACCGAACTACCTCAAATAAATCCATGTAAGATAGCTGACTCGCTACAACAGCATCACTGCTATGTCTAATACGTTGGAGCAAAAAATTTTATGCATGCCCCATAATTGAGGAAGACAATAAAATCTTCAAAGCCTCCATCTAACAATCTGTTTTCGTCTAAGCCTATAGTTATGCCTATATCTGAGGAGAGGCTAATTAAATTCTGAGAAGTAAATAAGTTTTTTAAATTCCTGTCAAATCAGTTTCTTGCCATACAAAAAAATAAATATGAGCTAGTTCTCAAGGATGTGATGGGTAAGCTTTACTCATATTGAATATAAGCTGTAGAGCAAGTAGCATCAAAACCTGACCGGAGAAAATTTACCGGTAATTATACTCAGCTAGCTAGTTTTAAGTGTTCAGTTATGCTTATAGATTAAGCAAAAAAAACAAAGTTATAATATCTTAATATTATGGCTAATTACCGCTTAAAATGTTTAAGCTATGAAATTTATACTTTTAGCAGCGGAAAATTTACCATAGTTTAATCTCAAGAGGAATAATAAAATGCTCACCCTTTCATTGGTGACTCTTTTCATCGCCATCGCTACTCTATACGTTAGCTCTAAAATTAGTGATGATGTTTTCAAAGCAGGTATGCGCTTTACATCCCTGACTTTTTCTCTTGTAACCTTATTTTGCGCCCCTTGGATACTCAAGTTAAGCTTAGTTGCAGTGCCTCTGGCGATCGCTAGCCTCAATTCCTTCTCTACTGAGAATTTTTAACGCCATTGAGCTAATTAATTCTAGTAATAATTTCACCGACTGCGGGAAAACCGCGATCAATTCTCTCAAAGACTCAAAGATAAACATTTGAGAAAGAAGCAATCTTTGATAGGATTACAAATTATTAAGATATAAAATATTTTTTTCAAAAGTATGAATTTAACATTTGCAGTGGCAGGCGAGTTTCCTACCTATTTCGTGGCAGTCTATGCGGTAGGTTTTATTGCTGCTGTTACTATCGGTTCGATTGCTTGGTATAACTCCAAACGTCCTGCTGGATGGGAAAACATGGATCGTCCTGACATTGTGCCCAAAGTAGACGGCAACGACTCAGATGAGAAGTAGCTAGCTAATTATTTCTCCTGTTGATTGCAGAGAATGAAGACGACGATAAACGCCACCTTGATTTAACAATTCTGAGTGGCTACCAACCTCGGCTATTTTGCCCGCATCTAGCACCACAATTTTATCCGCTTCACGAATGGTGCTGAGTCGATGAGCAATGATAATAGTTGTCCGAGTGCCTAATATAGACTTCATCGCTAGCTGAATTGATCGCTCTGACTCATAGTCGAGGCTAGAAGTTGCCTCATCAAAAATTAAGACATCAGGATCGACAACCAAAGCTCTAGCAATGCCTAAGCGCTGTTTTTGACCTCCAGAAAGCCTGACTCCTCGTTCGCCGACTACGGTTAAATAGCCCTGAGGAAGTTCGTGAATAAAATCCTCGACCTGAGCTATTTGACAGGCTTGCTTAACTTTTTCTCGCTCTACTTGCGGATTACCATAGGTCAAATTTTCCCAGACAGTGCCGTTGAAAATATCTACGTCTTGATGGACGATCGCCAAACGGCGACGGTAGCGTGCCACATCTAGCTCTGCAATATTTTGTCCATCAATGTTAATCGATCCCCTATCTGGTTCAAAATAGCGAAACAGCAGCTTGACTAAAGTAGATTTGCCCGAACCTGAACGCCCCACTAAGGCAACTGTTTGATAGGGTTCGGCTAACAGACTGATATTTTGTAGAATTGGACGATCGCGATCGTAGCCAAAGCTAAGATGCTTGATTTCTACCATGCCCTGAAACTGGTAAGGATTATCCTTCGCATTTTCTCTAACTAGACTTGCTGCATCTGTTCCCGCATCCAGCTTCATAAAATCGTGAAAGCGACGCATTGAAGCATAGCGACGAGCAAAAATTTCGGCTAGCTGGCTAATTGGTTCTAGCTCGGCATAAGCCATACTCGAAACTGTCAAAGTCGTAACAAAGTGTCCCAGGGTGATATTGCCCCTTACCGTAGAAATTAGGGTAAACAGTAAGATTAAAAAAACGCAGGTTTGAATTACGGTGCGCGACCAGGTAATCAGATCGACATAGCCTCGATGAATACGATAGGTAACGTACTTAAACTCTCGTTCAAAACGTAGCTGCTGGCGATGATATTCTTCTGCTTCAGTAGCAAAAGATTTAACTGTCTTGATATTGGTAATAATTTCTGAGGTTCGACTTTCCGTATTCTCCTGATGTTTCTCTAATAATTCTTCCTTGGCAATGATCGCTCGCAGGTGTTTGAGGCTGTAACCCAGAATCAAAATAAAGGAAAAAAGAAAGGCGATCGCAATTCCTCGATCAATAAACAGGATCATTACAAAGATGCCCAAAATACGGGCTAACTTCGGAATTAGCTGTCCCGCAATCTCGGGATAGGTCCAGGTATGATTTTCGATTCCTCGAGCAATTCTACCCGCAATCCGCCCCGGGTTATTTTCATCGTAATAGCCGACGGGCAGGGTTAATATTTTTGCTACTACACGACCAAAATTGTCTCTTCTTGCTTTGAGAGCGATCGCCCAATGATGCCAGACGCCGATCCAAGGTTGAATTGGCGCTCGCACCACCGACACTAAAAAAATAACTCCCAACAGCACACCGAGAGACAGCCACTGTCCCCCTGCAAAATTACCCCAGGCTTGAACGATCGCGATTAAACCCGCTACTGGCTTATCTAGCGGCTGTGCGGAAAGCACGTTGAGAATTTGCCCAATGCAGTAGGGAACTACCAAATCGATAATTTCAAAAATGCTAGAGGCTGCAATGCTAAAAATAGCGATCGCCTTATATTTACGGAAGTAACTAATTAGATCGCGCCAAGAAGACATAGGGATAAGGTGAGGAGTGGGGGATAAGGGACAAAGGCGTTTAGTTTCCCACTTCTGGGACGTAGCGCCGCATGTAGGAATAGGGGATAAGGAGTGCTGTATCTAGATCTCGGCAAGATCCAAATTAAGGAGATCGCCTTTACTGATTGGTTGACTGTTGACTGTTTCTGGTTTTTTTCTTAATTGCTCCATCTATCGAGTAAAAAGCTGCTTAGATGGATAGAAGCGGTTTCAACAGCTAGCCTTCGCAAAATCCACAGATAAAAAATATATTTATGTCTCCTAATTTCACTATAGCTATTCCCAATCTACATCGCTCAGTATTAGCTAATGGCATCACTTTAATAGTTGTTGAAAACCAGGCAGCAGACATTGTCTCAGGACGTTTATTTTTTAAAGGAGCAGGAACAATGATTGAGCAGCCAAACCAAGCGGGACTAGCCCATTTAGTTTCAGCGGTAATTACGAAAGGAACAGCTAGTTTATCGGCGCTAGAAATTGCCGAAAAAATTGAGTCAATTGGGGCAGGATTGGGTACAGATGCTTCTACCGACTATTTTTCTCTCAGCTTAAAAACGGTATCTCGGGACTTTCCGCCCATGTTAAAACTGTTAGGCGAAATAGTGCGATCGCCAGTTTTTGCTGAGTCAGAAGTGGAACTGGAGCGTAAACTAACTCTGCAGGGCATTCGCTCTCAAAAAGAACAGCCTTTTAACGTTGCTTTTAATCAACTACGTCAGCAGATGTATCCTCAGCATCCCTACGGAATCTCTGTATTAGGTACAGAAGCTAGCGTTAATAGCCTGACTCGCCAAGATCTGCAGCAGTATCATCAAACTTATTTCCGACCCGATAACTTAGTGATTAGTCTTTCAGGACGAATTACTCAAGCACAGGCTACAAAGTTGATTACTGAAACCTTTGGCGACTGGGATAACCCAGAACAGCCACTAACTAAAGCTCCACTGGCTTCCCCAACTTTAAATCCTTCTCAACAAGAGATTATTCAAGACACTCAGCAATCAATTGTCATGCTCGGCTACCTGGGAACAAAGGTAAACCTCCAAGAATATCCAGTTTTGAAACTAATTAGTACCTATCTTGGCAATGGTCTTTCTAGTCGCCTGTTTGTAGAGCTACGAGAGAAACGAGGTCTTGCCTATGATGTTTCGGCATTCTTCCCAACTCGTTTAGACACTGCACCGTTTATTACCTATATGGGTACAGCTCCTGCTAACACAGAAATTGCGATCTCTGGCTT
>JBCBEA010000189.1:0-7440 GCA_038529195.1 Cyanobacteria bacterium J06600_6 | reverse complement strand
TCGAGTCGGTAAGTACCGACTCGATATCTGCTTCAATTAGTTCTAAATTAGTAATATTGCGTTGCGAAGCCATGCCGTTAGGCTTATCGCTTACTTTACTTTCTGCCTGAGACAGCATTCCTGGCGACATATCTACACCGATAACAGAACCTATCGGTGCAACTTTTTCCGCAGCAGCGATCGCAACTAAACCAGTCCCCGTCGCTAAATCTAAAACAGTCTGTCCCGCTTTAAGAGGTGCAAATTCCAATAGCTTTTTTGCTTCATTGGGATGACTATTTCCTTCCTCGTCATAATCTGTTCGACTATTAAAAAAATCAATTACCTGCTGCTTATATTCAGACATTACTTCTATTTAATTTCAGTACAGACAAGGCATGCCTTGTCTCTATCCGTCAATCTTCGTACCAGCTCGATCGCCAGGCTGCTTGCGCTTCAATTACGGCTAACTCCTGCTGAATTTCTTTGTATTGCTCGTTCAGCTTTTTAATTTTGCCCATCAGGTTACGAATTTGACCCCGCTTGGCATTTAAGAGGTGGTCAGCAAACTCTACTTCGGCAAGACGCAGACGTAAAAGACTGACCTGCATAGAATTACTTCTAGACTTAGATTTTTTCGAGCGATCGCCTTCAATGCTTAAGTGCATGACATGGGGAACTTTGGGCTGTTTGGAACTACCCTTCATGCCCTTGGAACTGTCTGTTTGCATCGCCACATCCATCACCTTACTTGGTAGACGACTAGGAACGATTGCCGATGTTTGCAACAGTTTATTGACCTGCCGAGAAGTATTATCTAGAGTTTTTTTTATCCCGCGCTCAATTTGCTGATGCCACAAGATTAAATGCTGGGGGTTACTAAAATCTATTTGTTCGGGTGGAGATTCTTCTTCCGATTCTTCGGGTTCTACTTCTGGTCTGGGTTCTGGTATCGCTTCGGCTGCCAGTTCGACTTCAGAACTAGATTCAACTTCGTCACTAGTCTCGATCGCAATTAGCTCGATATCTTCTAGATTTTCAATATTTTCTAAATTGGCTATTTCGGCTTTAACCAGCTCTAGGTCGGCTGTGGATAAATCCCCCTGTCCCGCTTTGGTAATGCGTTTAGCTTTAGGTAGTTTTTCAATTAGCTGTGCCATCAGATTTAGCTCAATTGGTTCTGGCTCTAGCTCTTTTTGCTCTAGCAACTCAATCAACTGCGGTTCTAGTTCACTACCAAACTGCCTAACTTTTTGCTGTAGATTTTGTTTGGCGCTGAGAGATAAATTGATAAAAGACTGGGGATAAAACTGGGTACAAATCTGATAACAGGCAAAAATCAACTGTTGTTTTAAAGACTGACTTAGAAGCTCTAGATAGCTACGGCGCAATTCTTCTAGTTCGATTGCTTTTTGACCAACCTGAGATTCCAGATTTTCTAAGTTTTGCTTGACGGTACGAATCGATTTTGTCATCCTGTGTTTTTGCAGATTCTTTGAGCAGCGATCAATATTTAAGGTTAATCTTCCTGAAATGTCTGGCTAGTTTATGTTAGTTCCATCCTCTTAAAAAAGCAAAAGTCGTAGATGCGATCGCCCAACTAAAATAACATTTTAAATATTTTAGAAGTTTTACGCAGTCTACGACCGATACTCAAAAATCTCAGCTTACCCGTTTATTTTTGTCCTGTTTGAGCAGCAACTTCATCAGCGAAGTTAGACTCTTCTTTTTCAATTCCTTCTCCCAAGACAAAGCGAACAAAACGACGAATCTGAATGTTTTCTCCCAGTTGAGCAACACTCTGCTTAACCAATTCCTCAACAGTAATACTCTGATCGCGAATATAAGGCTGAGGTAAGAGAGAAATTTCATTCAGGCGTTTGTCAATTCTGCCCGTAACGATTTTCTCTTTGATGTTGTCTGGCTTACCGTCTAGGTCATCGCGACCCATTTCGATTTCTTTTTCTTTGATAACGGTATCTTCAGGAATATCATCAACGCGGACAAACTCAACGTTGGGACAAGCAGCAATCTGCATTGCAATATTCTTAACTAACTCTTGAAACTCTTCGCGACGAGCCACAAAGTCAGTTTCGCAGTTAACTTCGACCAGTACACCAATACGTCCGCCAGTATGAATATAGCTTTCAACCAATCCTTCGGCTGCAACACGACCCTGTTTCTTATCGGCAGAAATAGTTCCTTTTTGACGCAACCATTCGATCGATTTTTCCATGTCGCCTTCGTTTTCGGTCAAGGCTTTTTTACAATCCATCATCCCCGCGCCAGTTTTTTCGCGGAGTTCTTTGACGACTTTTGCCGATATAGTTGCCATATTTTTCTGTTTTAATTTATTTTTAGTGACGACAAAATTATTTTAAATTATGTTGGCAGAGGCTCAAATTAATGAGTAATTCAAGATTGGCAGTCGTCGAATGCTTACCGACCTAACTAAGAATATAGTTTTAAAATTAGTATCTCAGTTCATATAATTCAGGACTCATACACTAAAAAGAATAGATTAATGCATAAGCCCTGAAAATGCTGGGATTAAACCCCTGCAAACAATTTAATTTGTGCAGTGAAGTCTATTCTTCGCTATCTGCACCAGCTTCTGCTGCGGGTTCGGGTTGAGGCTCAACCGCTTCTTCCTCTGCACTAGGATATTCTGATTGAGCATCCAATCCTTCCTGTAGCTCATCGTAGTCATCCTGATTATCTGGTTGACCATGACGACCTTCATAAATCGCATCGGCTAGCTTACCGACAATCAGCTTGATGGAGCGAATTGCATCATCGTTAGCAGGGATTGCCACGTCTGCCACTAGAGGATCGCAGTTAGTATCTAAAAGAGAAACCACGGGAATTCCTAACTTCTGGCATTCAGAAATTGCGTTATGCTCTCGTTTTTGGTCAATAATCACCACAATATCAGGCACTTTACGCATCATTTTGATACCGCCTAGATACTTCTGCAATTTAGCCATCTCACGACGCAATACGGAAGCTTCTTTTTTGGGTCTTCTATCCAAAGCACCCGTTTCTTCTAAATTCTCAATTTCCTTGAGTCTTTCTACTCTGGTTTTAATTGTTTCCCAGTTAGTCAGCATGCCACCCAACCATCTTTGGTTGACGTAAAAAGCACCACAGCGAGACGCTTCCTGAGCAATGATTCCTGCTGCCTGGCGTTTTGTGCCGACAAACAAGACTCGCTTGCCTTTCTCGGAAGACGTACGCATATAATCGTACGCTGATTCCATTAACTGAGCGGTTTGCACCAAGTCAATGATGTGTACACCGTTGCGGGCAGTGTAGATGTACTGAGACATTCTGGGATTCCAGCGACGGGTTTGATGACCGAAGTGAACTCCAGATTCTAAAAGTTCTGCGAGAGAAACTACTGGCATATTATTTTTTACTCCTGTTTCGGGTTAATCCTCCATCCAGGGACATCCTTATATTTGTCTGAGACTAAACTCAGCCAAGAACACCCGAAATCCTGAATGTGTGAATTGTTAATTTGCGTATACTAGTCTAGCACCATAAGCTCTTTCTACTAGGCTGCAAAAGAATTTTTCTGCTCCCTAACTTAAATTCTGGTGCTTCGAATAATCCTAAAGGAAACTCTAAATTTTCTGACCTCGAATTGAATAGTCTAATAGCTCAATCGGGTGAAGTAATTTAACCGACGATGACTGTAAATCTAAGTGCTTTTGAATTTGAAGGGAGCAGCCAGGGTTAGGAGAGGCGATCGCCTCTGCTCCCGTATTGACTAGATTTTTTGCTTTTTGTTTGCCTAATTCATCTGCGGTTTCAGGCTGCAACATGTTATAAATTCCTGCACTGCCACAGCATAAGCCTGCATCCAAAGGTTCGGTTAATTTAACCCCAGGAATTTGTTTTAATAGCTGCCGTGGCTGGACGCTAATTTTTTGCCCGTGTAGTAGGTGACAGGCATCTTGATAGACAAGATTTAGTTCTCCTGAGGTGAGAGGATGGAGTTCAGCAGTTAGCTCAATTTCTGCCAAAAATTCATGAACATCTTTGACCTGGTGCGAAAAGGCGATCGCTTTCTCTGAATATTCAGGATCGTCAGCCAAGATCTGACCGTACTCTTTCAAGGTATGTCCACAGCCCGCAGCATTGATGATAACTGCATCTAGTTCTAAATCGAGAAAGCTATCGATCATTTGTCGAGCTAAGGCTTGAGCTTGAGCCTCCTGTCCCTGGTGGGCGGGTAGCGCAGCACAGCAGCCCTGACTTTGAGGAATGACTACCTCACAACCATTTGCCGTTAGAACTCTGGCTGTTGCCTCGTTGACACCCGAAAAAAACAGTCGCTGAACGCAGCCAAGCACCATGCCAACCCGATAGCGCTGTACTCCCTGGGCAGGAATTAGAGTCGGTAAGGTGTTTTGCCAGGCATCGTCAGGAACTTGAGGTAAAATTGCCTCCATTGCTGCCAGACGCGGAGTTAGCTGAGATAATAGTCCTGTTTTACGGACTAGCTGCTGTAAACCAGATTTCTGATAGAGCCAGAGCAGCGGTAGCAGATTGCGTAGGCGGTTGGGATAGGGAAACAGGTTAAAAATTAAGGTTCTAATTAGGCGGTCTGGTAACTTACGGGAGGTATTACGCTCAACCTGTGGACGAGTAGCAGCGATTAGCTGGTCGTACTGGACTCCAGAAGGGCAGGTAGTGACGCAGGCAAGACAGCCAAGACAAGAATCAAAATGCTCAGTAGTTACGGTATCAAGACCTGCTTCTCCCTGATTGATGGCATCCATTAGATAGATTCTGCCCCGAGGAGAATCCATTTCCTTGCCCATAATGCGATAGCTAGGACAGGTAGACAGGCAGAAACCGCAGTGTACGCAAGAATCGATTAATTCTGGTTGAGGAGGATTTTTGGAATCGAAATTAGTCATTCGTAGTGTTACTCTTATTGCCCAGAATAGATGTACCTAGCTATTTAGCTTATATTTACTTTATTGTATCTAGTTCTAGAACCAAAAGCTGTGGGGTTCGTGTCTTTGTGCTTTGGGTAACGGTGTTTCTAGAATTAACCATTTTGAATCAATATCTTAGATATATAATCAATTAGCAAATTGAATAATGTTTTTATTTATTTCTAAACTACTGCCCCTATTTGTTTATCCTTTGGGGTTATCTTGTCTGCTGTTAATTTGGGCTTTATGGTTGAGTCGCAAGCGTTCCCGTAAAACCTATTTGCCCATTCTGGTGGCGCTAATTATTTTAACGATCGCTAGTAATCCGATCGTCGGTAAATATGCGATCACTTCCTTGGAACATCAGTATCTTCCTCCTGTACCTACCCCCAAAGCCGACGCCATTGTTATTTTAGGTGGCGCAACCAGAAATAACGAACCGCCGAGAATTATGCCTGACGTGAGCGATCGCGGCGATCGCCTAATCTATGGAGCAAAGCTTTATCAGGAAGGTGCTGCACCCAAAATTGTGCTAACAGGGGGTCGAGTATCCTGGTATGGGGGAGAATCTTCTGAGGCGGAAAGTATGGCAGATATTCTCGAACTGTTTGGTATTCCCCGCACAGATATGATTCTCGAATCGCGAGCCTTAAACACCCACGATAATGCCATTTATACCCAAGAAATTTTGCAGCGAGAAAAAATCGACAAGGTATTGCTAGTAACTTCCGCTGCTCATATGCCCAGGTCAATCGCCATTTTTCGCCGAGCCAATATTAATGCTATTCCCGCACCGACAGACTTTATGATTAGCGATCGCAACTTAGTTGAATATCGTCATAGCAGTGCAGCGAGAATTCTGAATCTTATTCCCAGTTCCGAAAGTTTAGACCAGACAACCCAGGCTCTAAAAGAGTACATCGGCATTGTTATCTATCGTCTTAAAGGCTGGCTTTAATCAGTAACCTCGGCAATAACCTCAATGGGGAACTCCCACAACGGTTTTGTCTTGCAATCAGTAATCATTAAGGTGCTTCAAAGATATCTTCCAGACTATTTCTTGGCTCGGGAACTGGACGATCGTATTCTCGACAGATACGCTGTGTTTCTTCTGCTTCTATCTGCATTTTAGTGATTAAGGGAGAATCTTCATCAGCCAAGTTAGATTTAGGTGAATACCCTAGGTTTACTGCTGGGGCTAAAGATTTTAATTCCGTCGCCAGTTTAATACTCTTTTCGATCGGAATCGCTAGACTGGAACGAGTAATCAACTCTTGAAGTGCGGGACAGGGTTGAGAACCATCTTGATAAATTTCTGGAGATTCCCACAGAGGATAAGCATGCTTACCGTTGACGCCGATCGCTTCTCCCTGAAGGTTTAGTAGTGGACCGCCACTCATCCCCTTGCGAACATCGTTTGTGTAGCCAATTTGATAGCCTTCTTCTAAAGCCCGTTCTAAAATAATTGCCACTCTTCCTGTTTTTAGGGCTAGTTTTCTGGGGCTATTCGGCTGAGATTGATCCGCAACAGCAGAATTAGCCTTGACGCTTTTAGCTGCAGTCGATGATTGGTTCGACTCCTCATAGGGAAAGCCTGCAGCAAAAACAGGTTCTCCTACTTCTAAACGATAAGAACTGCCAATCGTTGCCGTTTCGTAGATCAGATCGGCTTGAAATTTCAGAATTGCCAAATCGTACTGATACTCAGAGGTATCCATATCGGTAATCACCTCAGCTTCATAGGTTTGACCATCAACCGTCTCGACTATATAGGGTGCTTCTCCTGCTCGTAAAACATGCTGATTGGTAACCGCAATGTATTCGCGATCGCTGCGTTGCACAATAAACCCCGAACCGAGAAAATCGCGATCAAGGATTCTAATACTGATATTTGAGGCAACGCGATCAACATCGTTAACTAGTTTTTGAGGCGAGACTGAGGCAATTGTAGACTCTAAGCGATCGCCATCCCCAGACAAAAACATCCCAGTACAGATGGCGCAAAAAATTATTTTGCCAACTTGGGATGCCATGCTGGAAAGCGAACTTTCCGTGGAATTACTTGTCTGAATATCGCGATCGTTAAACCCGTTATTGGGTGGCAATTTCATTCATCAATAAGTTCTAACTAGATGTTTTGCTACCGAACCTGACTAGTTTTCTACAGGTACTGCTTCTAGAAACTTGTCCATATCAACATAGAATTCACCGCCAGAGTAAAAAGCAGCATCGTCAGCACTTAGGGTTAGGGTTTGCCCACTAACGCTACGACGAAAATCGACGAGCTTGATTAGTACACCTTCTGCATCTGTGCCTGGTTTGAGAGTAATCAAGACGTTGTCATCGGGACAGTCACCACCACGAGCATTGGCAACACATAATACGGGCAGACTATTAACGTTTCCAGTGCGAATGAACTTTAAATTACCCTGATCGAGAAAATTCTGAAATCTGCTTGAAACTGCCGAACATCGTTTTTGAGGAGTCCAGTCAGGAGAAAACTTGTTTGCCC
>JBCBEA010000188.1:0-7449 GCA_038529195.1 Cyanobacteria bacterium J06600_6 | reverse complement strand
ATCAAATCTTACTGTATTCTCGCTCATTGTATTTATCCTCTCGACGACGTTGTGATTTTTCAACTTGATCGCCATTATTAATGAGCTAGATATAGTCTTACTGAACCCCGAATAAACAAAAAGTGGTCAAATTCTCAGTCAATTCTCAGATTTTTTGGGGTCTTGCACACTTTTGGCGATCCGAAGAATGGGCGATCGCTATTTAAAAAAGTAGGGCAGAAAGGTTTTGTGAATAAATAGAAAGTTTGAACCATAATCTGTCGAGCAATTCCTGCAATTACTTTAGAAATCTGATGGTCGGGATATTGAGCAGCAAAAATTCCCTGACTAGCCAACCGCATCATTTCCCAGATTTTAGAGCTAAAATACTTATTCTCTGCTCTCTATAAACTCATTGTCACCCCATAAAGTGGTGAAGTTTAGAGTCTTAAATCGTGTTAGATCGATGTTTCGCAACACCTATTTGCTTGCCAAGTTTAAGATGTATCTTTAACTCAACTGAAAATCCTAGTAAAATTTAGTTTGAATAGACATCAGCCGTAATCTAACAGTTTTTTAAATGCCCGAAGACAGCATGTCTACCGATCCAAGAACTTTTATACCTTCTGCTTCAAAGAGTACAGAGTTTGTATGCGTTTGTTCTTCTCAATATAATTCTCAAAGTAACGTTCGAGGGAAGCTGAGCGGTTTGCGTTTGGGGGTTAAAGATCTATTTCACATTGCTGGATTACCGACTACTGCGGGAAACCCTGACTGGCTAGCAAGCCATCCCCAGCCAGCCGATTGTACAGCGCCCTGCGTTACCTCTTTATTGACAGCAGGAGCAACTCTAATTGGCAAAACTTTGACTGATGAATTGGCTTACAGTCTTGAAGGTATAAATAAACACTACGGCACTTCCATAAATCATAAAGCTCCACAACGCATCCCTGGTGGGTCTAGCAGTGGTTCGGCAGTGGCAGTTGCCAATGGCAGTATCGATATTGGTTTGGGTACGGACACAGGTGGTTCGATTCGCGTACCAGCTAGTTACAATGGTCTTTACGGTTTACGTCCAAGTCATGGTGTAGTAAGCTGCGAACATTTAATACCTCTAGCACCGCGTTTTGATACCGTGGGCTGGATGACGAGGAATCTTGCAACTATGCTGGCAACTGCGGAGGTACTATTGTCATCGACGTGCGATCGCCAAATATCACATCTAGTTGTTGGCAATATTGAAGGGATAGAAGCCTGGACAAACACCTGTAAACCTCTATTAGATGCCATTAGCAGTCAGTTTCAGTCGCTCATCTACGTCAATCTCAGTTTAAAACAACTGAGCCAAGCCAGTGCTGCTTTTCGAGTTTTGCAGGGCAGAGAAATCTGGCGCACTCACGGTCAGTGGATTGAGTCACAACAGCCAGACTTTGCAGTTGAAATTAGCGATCGCTTTAACTGGTGTAAAAGTTTGAGTGCTGATGAGGAAAGACATGCAGAACACGTTGCTCTAGAGTTTGTTAATTTTTGGCATACCCATGTACTGCCTGACAGAGATCGAGTATTGTTACTGCCCACTACTCCAGGTGCTGCACCCTGGTTGAATACTCCTGCATCGGCGCTATTAGAGTATCGTACTAGCTTGCTGGGCATGACTGCCCCTGCTGGTTTGACTGGCGCACCTCAGATTAGTTTGCCCTATTTCCACAGCGAACAGGCCCCCTGGGGAGTATCGTTGATAGCTCATGCTAATTGCGATCGCGCTTTACTTGACTGTGTTAGTCGCATAGAGTCGAAAATTCAATAGAGAGTTAGAAACGTAAAATTCAATCTAGATTGCCTTTAATTTTGTAAATCTGTACTTAATGCGATCGCTTTTTCGTGCGAAAGCTATTTGCTCGACCGAGATAAGCTGCTTTCCTCCGCTCCCAGAGCCTTTAATGTATCTATTTGAGACGAATTCAGTCCTTTGATATTCTTGATATTTGTTTCTTCTAATAGTCTTTGATTGCGGAAAGTGCGATCGCAAGTATGCCGACCTATGTTCTAGAGTTTAATACTTTCATCCTGGCAGCCCCTGGCGATAGTTTGACCATCAGAGCTAAATTCTACCGACCAAACCCAGCTTGTATGACTGCAAATGTCTCTAAACATTCTCTTGTTGCCGCCGAACAGAGTACGGTACGGACGATAGAGCCAACAATACAGCAGTTGTGTTGTGAGGATTTATGAAACAGAGTTTCCCTTTTAAAATAAGATATCATACCTGATCGCCTTGAAAAACAATTGAGTATGGCTTATTATGTTTATATGCTTTTTAGCGTAATGCTAAGATAAACAAAGTTAGAGCTAGTAAATAGCAGTTATTCTATTCAACCGTGACGCTTTTGGCTAGATTTCTGGGCTGATCCACATCTAAGCCTTTAATCGCTGCAATGTGATAGGACAACATCTGCAGAGGCACAACTGCCAAAACAGGAGAAACCAGTTCATCTACTTCTGGCACAGTCAGAATATCGTCAAAAGTATGACCTGCTTCCTGGGCATTCATAGCAGTAGTCACACCGATTAAACGTGCGTCTCTAGCTTTAGCTTCTTGGGCGTTGGAAATTACTTTTTCGTAGACGCTTCCTGGCATCGCTACCGCTACTACGGGGACTTTATTATCCAATAAAGCGATCGGTCCGTGCTTCATCTCACCTGCGGGATAAGCCTCTGCATGGATATAAGAGATTTCTTTCAGCTTTAATGCACCTTCGAGGGCAATGGGAAAGTTGATACCCCGACCAATAAAGATAAAGTCTTCGGTTTCGGCGGTGAAGTCGTGTGCCAATTCTTCAATATATTCTGCTTGAGTATCGAGGATGGTTTCAATCTGACTAGGAATCTGGCGTAAACCCTCAATAATTGCGCCAATTTTACTGTTGGGTATGGACTGACGGCGATAAGCTAAATCTAGAGCGAGAAAATAAAAGCCCATAGTTTGAGCAATAAAGGTTTTGGTAGCTGCCACTCCGATCTCAATCCCTGCTTGGGTATCAATAATGCGATCGCAAATTTGAGCGATAGTACTCTCGGCGCGGTTAGTGACGGCTAATAGTTTTGCCTGATATTTGGGTTCGAGGCTAGCACGTCTGGCGCGTTCGGATTCTAATGCAGCGATCGTATCAGCAGTTTCTCCCGATTGGGTAACGCCGATAGTTAAAGTATTGGGAATTATTGGCTTAGGAGAATAGCGGAACTCCGAAGCATAGTCTACAGTAGTTGGAATTCCTGCAATTTGTTCTAAAAGGTATTTGCCGATCAAAGCAGCGTGCCAGCTAGTACCACAGGCAACTATCTGTACGTGTTCGAGATTATCGGTGAGATTAGGAGTTAAACCCAGGTTTACAGGACTGTAGTCGGGATTTTCATCAGCGTGCCAGTTAGGATTAATGTAATTATCTAAGCCCGTACGCACTACCGAAGGCTGTTCGTAGATTTCTTTGAGCATGTAGTGACGGAAACCCTGTTTTTCTACCTGAACAGGATTCCAATCGAGGGTACGAGGAAAACGAGACATTCTTGTTCCAGCAAAGTCATAAATCTCGACACCTAAAGGCGTGAGTCTTGCTATCTCACCATTTTCCAGATTAAGAATAGTACGGGTATGGGGTAAAACTGCCGTCATGTCGGAGGCACAAAAAAATTCACCTTGTCCAAAACCCAGTACCAGTGGTGCTTGCTGCCTAGCGACGATTAATTCATAAGGATTATCCGCATGAACCACAGCGATCGCAAATGCTCCTTCTAGACGAGCGATCGCTTTTTGAATTGCAGACATTAAAGAATCGGCATCAGCTAAAAATTGAGTGATTAAATGAGGAATAACTTCTGTGTCGGTTTCCGAGCGAAATTCAATTCCCTTCGCGCTTAGTTCGGCTTTTAACTCTAGGTAATTCTCAATAATGCCGTTTTGCACGACTGCCAAAGTCCGATCCGTATTTAAATGGGGATGAGCATTATGTTCTTCCGGTTTACCATGAGTTGCCCAACGAGTATGTCCAATACCAATCTGTGCGTTGTTGACTGTATGCTCTAGCTTTTCGCGGAGATTGAGGAGTTTACCCTTTGCTTTAACACAATTGACCAGACCTTCATCAATAGTCGCAATCCCTGCTGAGTCATAGCCACGATACTCTAATCTTTCTAAACCAGATACTAAAATCTCAGTGGCTGCTTGAGTACCAATATAACCAACAATTCCGCACATACTAAGTTATTTTTGCTAAAACATTTTTCTGATCGCTTTAAGTGTAGATCAAATTAATAGAAGTATTGTTAGAAGTTATCAGATTCTGGTAAAGCACCAGAGCCATTTTTATTCAGGAATAAATTGCCCGCAGCATCATTTTGATATACGCAGTCGATTCTTGGTTTACCCTCTAACGCCCCAATAAAGCCAAAGGTATTCATTCTTCTTTTGCAGTCTCGTACCTGTTCAGAACTCACCAAGCTTTGCTTTTCTAAAATTGACCAGTTGGTACGACGTAAAACACAGCCTGGCTGCATCAGCGGTTGAGTTAAATAAACACTAAAAGGGTTTAAGGTAAGAAATACCCGCATATCCGTCACAATGGCGCTTGCACCAAACTGTTGGCAAATCTCAGGATTGGGTGCTTTGCGATCGATCTGAAGGCTGGAGTCTACCGTTGCTAAGTTATCAGAAGCACTGGTTAGATTTAAAGATAGTCCAATGACGATGCCAACGACAAAGACGCTTGCCAAAATTGCCAGCTTAGCTATATCTAAAGGACTTTTATTGCCTGGAGGATTGGGATTAGAACGATAATTATTGGGGGGATCATAGCGATTGCGATAATTGCCGTTACCATTACCGTTGCCGTTGCTGTTACGATTTCTGCGAGCCATGTTTGATTACTGATTAACTGTAGGAATGGTAAATTAGAACTAAATATGAAAATAGAAAATACGTAATTTTATTGTAAAAGTTTTGGCTAGGAAGATTGTTTGCCCCAGTAGGGACAATGACCGTACCAGATATAAGTTATCTAGTTTCGATTCAATGCTATTGTAGACGACACTATAACTGTATATTGGCTTAAATAGCGATAGGATCTTTTGTAAAGCCAGCCATGAGCGATCGCCAGTTTACGCCTCAATTAACAGAAGACGGAACGTACACTTTTTTCTCAGAAGAATTTCAAGAAACTTTTCATTCCTCCTTCGGCGCCAAGCAAGAGGCTGAGGTTCGATACATTGAACCCTGCTTACTTAAACAATTGGCAATACAAGAGTCTAAAATTTCTATTCTTGATGTCTGCTATGGCTTAGGCTACAACAGTGCTGCTGCACTAGAGGCAATTTGGTCGGTTAATCCCCAATGCCATGTAGAGTTAATCTGTCTGGAGATAGATGCAGAAGTTCCACGACAAGCAGCTAAATATAATCTCTTGCAAGCATGGCGATCGCCAGTCCCAGAGATACTGGCTGAATTATCAAATAAATCTGTAGTTTCTCAGTCACGTGTCACAGCCCAACTAATATTAAATGATGCAAGGCTAGCAACAAAATCATTAGTCAAGCACAATTGGCAAGCTGACGCTATCTTTCTAGATCCTTTTTCTCCGAGAAAATGTCCTCAGCTATGGACAGTGGAGTTTATTAGCCTGTTAGCTCAATGTCTTAAACCGAGTGGTAGGTTGGCAACTTACTCCGCATCGGCAGCAGTGCGTACTGCATTACTAAATGCAGGGTTAAAAATCGGCTCCACTCATGGTGCGGGTCGTAAGTCTCCTGGTACGATTTCTGCTTTCGAGTATAAAGAGTTACCTCCATTATCCCCAATGGAACAAGAACATCTCCAGACCCGTGCTGCAATTCCCTATCGCGATCGCTCATTTCAAGATTCTGCCACTGAAATCATTAATAATCGGCTCAAAGAACAGCAAAGCAGCGATCGAGAATCAACTTCTCAGTGGCGCAAACGCTGGATGATGTAGTGATCGTCACAAAGTTAACTCAGTAATTCTAACTAACTATAAACTTATTGCTACTTTTGTTACGAAAAATACATGCCAAAAGTAAGTAATCTGCCCGATCCCAATCGCCTAATTTATCTTCATAATATTTATCAATGATAATTAAGGCAGAATTTAAATTCGTTTTAGTTTATTAGTTTCTTAGAGAAATGCACTGTAGACTGAAGTGTTTTGTCCAACAAAAGGCTAAAACCGAAGTCAGACTCTGAAATTTCTACTATAAAACAGCTCTAGTTTTAGCTAGATTGAAGTTTAATTTTCTCAATTGTGAAAATAATGAAACAAGTTGGCGAGCATCCTGTGGCGACCCAAACCAATTCTTTAGTAAGAACCTATTCTAATTTGCAGACTGCAAAAATCTTAGTTGTTGATGAAAATCCTCTTAGTCGCATGACCGCATCAGATCTGCTGTTGCTAGACGGTTATGAAATAATTGAAGCAGAAGACCCTACTTTGGTATTTCAAAATGTTGTTGAACAGCAGCCAGATTTAATTTTGCTCAATGCAGTAATGCGTAAGTTAGATAGTTTTATTCTCTGTCGCCAGCTTAAAGAAAACTACAGCACCACAAATATCCCCGTTGTCTTTACGACTCTAACTAGTAACAGAGAAGAGCGGATTAGGGCAATGGAAGCGGGTGGTAATGATGTTTTGGTCAAACCGCTGAATCGCATTGAACTGTCTACCAGAGTTAAATCTCTAATCGAACAGAAGCGAATTAACGATGGCTTAAATCAAACTGAACAGGTTTTGTTTACTATTGCCAAAGCGATCGATCGGCGTTCGGCAAACAGTGGCAATGGTAACTGTATTTCCAACTTAGTTAGGTCTTTCGCTCTATACCTGAACCTAAGTAAAGAAGAGATTGACGACCTGGTTTTTGCAGCCCATCTCCACGATATTGGCACAGTTGTCGTTCCTGATGCGGTCATGTTAAAGACAGGAAAGTTAACCAGGGATGAACAGGAATTAGTTCGGCAACACGTTCTAATTGGGGAGGAAATTTGCCAACCTTTGTATAATCGGCGAGGAATTTTGCCAATTGTGCGTCACCATCACGAACGTTGGGACGGTACTGGTTATCCAGATGGTCTATCTCAAGCAGATATTCCTTATTTGGCTCAGATTTTCCAGGTGATTGACATTTACGATGCTTTGATCAGCGATCGTCCTCACAAGCAGGCTTATACTCCTGGGGAAGCATTAAAAATTATGCAGTCGGAAAGTAAAAAAGGATGGCGAAATCCAGAATTAATTGAGCAGTTTACTCTCTTCATTGATTCCCAAACATAGTGGTGAAGAGTCTCAATGGCGATTAAATATTTTTATTTAGATACCTTAACTTAGAAAAAAATTGCCTAAAGTTAATCAATAGACTAGCAGCATAATCACAACCTATTTACATAGCGTGATTGTGCTTTTTTTTTAG
>JBCBEA010000187.1:0-7454 GCA_038529195.1 Cyanobacteria bacterium J06600_6 | reverse complement strand
AATATGGCTCAAGCACAGCGCAAATGTCAGTTTGACCTAAATCATGTTTTATCTCTCTTTAGAATGAAATAGCCCTGAGAAAGTAGAAATAAACAACGCAAAAGAAAAACTTCTATTACTAAAATTCTCTTTAAACACAATAAATTAAAAATTGGTAGTCAACTAATTTTTAAACCAGCCCAAGATAAAAATAAATTTAATCCAGATGACTATACGATCGTCATCGTAAATCAGAATACCCGTTGTGCGAGATTTAAAAATAGTCAAGATTATCAATGTTATTCATTGAGCAGATTAAGACGTATTATTACCGAACAACTAAATCTAAAAGATGTTAAAAAGAATTGGGGATTTGGTGTTCGATATGATTGGATAACTAAAGATGGAAAAAGTCTAGATGATCTGAGACAAGAAATAAATTCAGACTAGAATAATTAGAAGGAAGAAACTATTTTTTGATTGACTTTGATATAGCCATCATCAACAACTGCAAAGTGTTCTTTTAATTCTTGATGAGCTTTAGGCAAGGTATGGAAAGGAATTGAAGGATAAAGATGATGTTCGGCGTGAAAAGGCATATTCCACATCATTAACTTAATAGGAAACCAAGTTAAAGTGGTGCGGGTATTGGCTAAAGGATTATCGTCTTTAGTACATCCTGTATGTTCTGCTAATAATATGAATCTTAGAATAGGTTGTCCTACTGCGAGGGGTAATAGCCAGTAGGTGATAAACCAGGGTTGTTGGAAGATTAGAGAAAGTGCGATCGCCATACCATAAACAGCTAACTGCCAACGAGTCGAATTAATCACCTCATCTCTGGCATTTTCAGCAACATAAGGCATATTATCCAGCTTTCCTGTCGCAATCTTATAATGAGTTTGAACTTTCCCTAACCACCAGTTAAAGCCAGCGATTTCTAAGATGTACTCCGATAAATTACTAGGCTGAGAATCTTCAAGTTCTGGATCTTTGCCTTCTATGCGGGTATAGCGATGATGCCATTTATGATAGCGACGATAAAAGGTACTGTTGTAACCAGATAATACTCCTGCCCACCATGCAACCACATCGTTAAGACGATTATTGGCAAAAGCTGTACGGTGGCAGCACTCATGTACGACTGCGAACATAGTAGCCAAACTAAAGCCATAAACAACTAAAGCAGGAATTTTAATCAACCAGCTTGATGTCGCGATCCAGCCATAAGCACCCATACCCAGAATGCCTAGATGCCAGCCTAACTGAATTAGCCCAGATGAATTAGAACGAACATTTAAATCTTTGAGCTTGGCAGCGGATAAAATATTTTTGGTTGAAGATACAGCACGAACCATGACTGAATTTAAATTGTTTAGATTTTTCGGAAATAGTTTTTCAGATTCTATCGTTTTCTTTTCAAAAAAGCTGTGGCGATCTCTACTATTTAAGTAATTTTTTTGACGGTTGAGTTAGTCAGCAAGAACTTTCGGGAATACTCACTAATAGACTCAGTTTCATGACTGTGACATAGGTGATGTCTATGTCATTGCGGAAAGAGTAGCCAGAAAAAGTACTAATGACAGAAAAATCCCACAGCCAACTATCTCAATCTTCAGCATGGTTACAGCTCGTAATCGACCACTTACCACAAACAATTTTTTGGAAAGATCTTAACTCTCGGTTTTTAGGCTGCGATCGCAACTTTGCGGAATTAGGTGGTGCAGCTTCGCCAGTCGAACTAGTCGGTAAAAATGATTATGATCTCCCCTGGGCAGAAAAGGCAGATTCCTATGTTGCATATGATCGCCAAGTCATTGCTAATAATACTCCTGAGTATGGCATTTTAGAGACTTTAATTGATGCCGACGGTAAATTAACCTGGTTAGAGACAAATAAGATTCCTCTACAGGATGCTGATGGTAAAGTGATTGGTATTCTGGGAACTTTTGAAGATATTACTGCCAGAAAATTAGCTGAAGAACAGATCAAGCAGTCGCTAAATCAAATATCTAGTTTTAAAACTGCCCTAACTCGCTCTGCAATTGTCAGCATTATGAATGCGGAGGGGATTATTACCTATGCTAACGATCGCTTTTGTGAAATTTCCCAATATTCTGCCGAGGAATTGATTGGCAATACCCATCAGGTTCTTAATTCGAGCCATCACTCCACTGAATTCTGGCAGCAGCTTTGGGCAACAATTAAGCGGGGGGAAATTTGGCAGGGAGAAATTTGTGATCGAGCAAAAGATGGTCACTACTATTGGGTCAATGCCACGATTATTCCTTCTCGGGATGAATCAGACGGTCCAATTCAGTATTTAGAAATCTTAGAAAATATTGCCGAACGTAAACAAGCCGAAACAGCTTTGGCATACCAGCTACAAAAGACGAAGCTACTAAATCAGATTACTCAGGCTATTCATCAGAGTCTAGATACTCAGTCAATTTTTCAAACTGCCACCGCCCAGATACGCAGACTACTAGATGTAGACTCCGTCGGCATTTTTCAAATCAAAGATGTAATACCCTCTGAAAAAGACGCGGACAGAAAGATTGAGAAGTTGCTAGCTTGGGATACTTCTTCCGCTACCAGCTGCATTTTAAATAACCGACTACAGGAATGTTGCTTTAATACTTATTTAGCGGTTGACTATCAGCAAGGAGACATTTTGGCGATCGCCGATACGCAAACCGCAGATCTAACCGAAAGCCATCAGCAGCTTTTAACCTCTCTGGGAATTAAAGCTTATTTAGTTATTCCGTTAATTCAGAGTAATAACCTTTGGGGATTACTCTGTATCTATCAATCTTCTCAACCCCGTCAGTGGAGTACCGCCGAAATTGAGTTTATGCAGGCAATTGCGACTCACCTTTGTATTGCTATTTATCAGGCTAAACTACTGGCACAGGAACAACAGCAGCGTCGTCTCTTAGATCAGCAAAATAAAAAGCTGAGACAGGCAAAAGAAATAGCGGATCGGGCAAATCTCGCTAAAAGCAGCTTCTTGGCAAATATGAGTCATGAGTTACGTACTCCCCTCAACGTCATCTTAGGCTTTTCACAAATAATGAATCGCGATCCTGACATTACCTCCAAACAGCAGGAATCTCTCAAGATTATCAATCAGAGTGGTGAACATCTTCTGAGTCTTATCAATGACGTGCTGGAAGTAACCAAAATAGAGGCAGGCAAGACACAGTTAACTATTGATAGTTTCGATCTGCACTATTTGCTTGATTCCCTGACTAAAATGCTGAGTCTTAAGGCTGAATCAAAAGGTGTAGAGCTAATCTTGAAGCGGTCTTGCGATGTTCCTTCTTATATCTGTGGAGATCGGCTCAAAATTAAGCAGGTTCTAATCAATCTGCTCAATAATGCGATCAAGTTTACCTCTCAAGGAAAGGTCACATTAACTGTTCGCGCCATCGAAATCGACTCTGAGCGCCTAGAGTTAAGCTTTGAAATTGCAGATACAGGGGTGGGAATCAAATCGACGGAACTCAAGAACTTATTCGATCCTTTTGTGCAAACAGAGTCGGGGATTAGTTCTCAGCAGGGAACAGGACTAGGCTTATCTATTGGTCGGAAGTTTGCTCGATTGATGGGGGGTGACATTAACGTTACTAGTCAATATAACGTGGGTTCTTGCTTTACTTTATCTCTGCCCGTTACTTCAGTCACAGTAATCGAGAACGATCTTGAGTCAGAGTTGCGAGTCCAGGCTTTGGCTCCAGCACAACGCCAGTATCGTATTTTAGTGGTAGACGACAAGGCAGAAAATCGCTTACTCATCAATCATTTGCTTTCTAGCGTTGGCTTTATAGTCGGCGAAGCTGAAAATGGTCGAGAATGTATCGAACAATGGTCTAGATGGCAGCCAGATCTAATCCTCATGGATATTCATATGCCGTTAATGAACGGTGTTGCTGCCACAGTCGAGATCAAGGCTCAATCTCCTTCTCTACCCATCATTGCTCTAACTGCCAGCGCGTTTGCCGAAAGCCGTTTTGAGGTTCTCGAAGCTGGCTGTGATGATTTTTTGAGCAAGCCGATCAAAGATACCCTGCTGTTTGCCAAAATTGCCAATTATTTGCCCGTAACCTATATTTATGAGTCGGCAGATCGAGCCTCAAAGGTGACAGCTATCAGCCAAAACTTAGATGCTCAAACCTCAGAGATCCAAAACTTCATGCCTGAGTCGTGGTTAAACAGGGTAAACCAAGCTGCATCTCAGCTCAACGAGCAATTATTGCTAGAGTTAATCGCCGAAATTCCTGAATCCCATAGTTTTGTAAAATCAGCCCTGGCTAGTAAAGTAGCTAACTTTGATTTTGATCTAATTTTAGAACTTATTGACCAGCCATGAATCAAACAACTGCCAATTCGGCATTTAAAATCTTAATTGTCGATGATGTTGCCGAAAATCTCAGGCTGCTATCCACTACTCTTTCTAAAGAAGGCTATGAGGTGCGCTGTGCAAAAAACGGCGCGATCGCTTTAATGGGGGCTCATAATGACTGCCCAAATTTAATTCTGCTCGACATCAACATGCCCGATCTGGACGGTTACGAGGTCTGTAAGCGCTTAAAAGCCGATCTCACGACTCAAGATGTGCCGATAATCTTTGTTAGCGCCCAAAACGATATTCAGGATAAGGTCAAAGCTTTTGATGTTGGCGGGGTAGATTTTATTGGCAAACCTTTTCAGGTAGAGGAGATCTTGGTTCGAGTTAAAAATCAGCTGGCTTTGCAGGCAGCGAATGCCGAAATTCGAGCTTTAAATGAAGCATTAGAACAGCGGGTCAAAGAGAGGACGTTTGAGATTGAGTCTGCCAATCAAACTCTTAAACAAGAAATTTTTCAGCGCCAGCAGCTAGAGCAGAGACTTCGTTATGATGCCTTTCACGATAGCCTGACAGGACTGCCAAATCGTCAACTGCTAATGCAGCGAGTTGAAAGATGTTTGGACAACGCAGCTGAAGATCCCCAAACTCGGTTTGCAATTCTCTTTATTGATTTAGACCGTTTCAAAATTATTAATGATAGTCTCGGACACGCGATCGGAGATAAGCTCTTAGTTGCCTGTGCGGAAAGATTAGAGGCATGTATTCCTCCCCAAACTACGATCGCTCGTTTAGGAGGAGACGAATTTACCGTCTTGCTGGAGCAAATTGATGGGAGACAGTCGGCAATAACCGTCGCCGAAGCAGTTCTTCAGCAGTTTTTAACTCCCTTTGAGTTGAGCCAACGTAAGCTTTCAATTACGGTGAGTATTGGCGTTGCTTTTGGTGGCTCAGAATATACCTGTGCCACAGATCTGCTGCGGGATGCGGATACCGCTATGTATCGAGCCAAAGAGCTTGGTAAAGGTCGCTATGAAGTCTTCACTCAGCAAATGTATTTTGAAGTGATGCGCCGTCTCGAAATAGAGCATGAGCTCAGAAATGCGATCGCCGAGGGAGAATTGATACTTCACTATCAGCCTATTTTTGCTTTAAGGGATCAAAAGTTAGTGGGGTTTGAAGCTTTAGTTCGCTGGCAGCATCCCGCAAGAGGTCTGGTTTTCCCCGGAGACTTTATTCCTCTAGCCGAAGAAACTGGTTTGATTGTGATGCTCGGCAAATGGGTGATGCATGAAGCCTGTCGACAGCTAAAAGTTTGGCAGGTGGAATTGCCAATGGCGCAAACTTTGACCATGAGTATTAATGTCGCGGGAGAGCAGCTGCACGCTCCTGATTTTTTGACAGTTGTGGATGATGTTTTGGCACAAACTCAGGTAGATGCTCGGTATCTCAAGCTAGAGATTGTCGAGAGTATGTTGATTGAAGACAGCAAGCAAATGATTGAACTGCTACGACAAATTAAGCTGAGACAGATCGCTCTTTCAATCGATGACTTTGGCACAGGCTATTCTTCTCTCAGTTATTTACCCCAGTTTCCTGTGGATATTTTGAAAATAGACCGTTCTTTTGTACTGGCTATGAACATTGAGCCACAAAACCTAGAAATTATCAAAACAATTGTGACTCTCGCGCAGGTTTTGGAAATGCAGATTATTGCTGAAGGTATCGAGACAAAACTACAGTCAAAAGTTCTCAAAGACCTCAATATTGAGTTCGGACAGGGATATCTGTTTTCTAAACCTCTTACCGTCCAACAGGCGGAATTATTAATTGATAGCTCAGTCAAAGCTCAGGCTAATTGTTAGCAATCTGATTAATTTTCGCAGTTAGTTTTGGTTACCTGGTGACGATAGCGAAACATATCGTGTAGACGAGCGTCAACCCACCAGCCCAAAATTGTTTCTGCCATTAATCCCCCTGGAATTTCATAGGCGATCGCATCAGTTAGTCGAGTTCTCTCTCCTTCAGGACTAAATTCATGACGATGAGTCCAAGATTCCATTGGACCTTCGGTCTGGCGATCGACAAAAAGACGATTTGGCTCGCACTCAACATGGGTCGCAATCCAGGGTACGGGGATGCCTGCTAAGGATAGTCGAAATTCGCTGACCGCTCCCACTCCTAAACCACCCTCTCGACGAATAACCGTAACTGGCTGCCAGGGTGGAGTTAAGAGATCGAGAATATCAGCACGTTCATAAAACTGCCAAACCTGGTCTACTGGTGCGTCAATTAGGCTGGAATATTGGAAATTTAACATAGCAATTAATTTAGCAAATATGCGGTTTGGCATGCCATTCTGTAACTAAATATGGCGAAAATCGTCAATTTAGGCAATTCTTGGTTTGGACAGATAGGCATAATAATCTTCCTGCGGGCGCAATTAAAATTCTGGGAATATAATGATCGTTTCGTATTTTTGTCATTTTTTTAGGGTTTGCTGAGGATTTTTTTATGTCGTTAGAACCTAATAATTTAATTATTGAAGCAATTCCTAGCGGAGTCGATTTCTCAACTAAAAATAGCCTGACTTTAAGTGAAAGCATTGATAGTTTGACCGATGTCGATCTCTACCAATTTCAGCTAAATAAAGGACAGGGAATTACTTTAGACGTTACAACAGCCAGTGGCGATGATCCAGCAGGTTTTGATTCTTTTCTGCGGATTTTTGACAGTGATGGCAATGAGCTAGCTAAAAATGACGATGCTTCGGATTTGACATCTGAGTTTAGCCTAGATGCCTATGCGGGATTTATTGCCAACAGTTCGGGTAATTATTATGTTGGCATCAGCAGTTCAGAGAATCAAAATTACGAGCCGATTCAAGGCAGCGATCTTGACCTTGACTCGGAGAATTTTAGCGGTGGGGATTATGATTTAACTTTTACCCTGCTTGAGGTGGTGGCAGACGAAGATCCAGATAATACTCTGCCTGAAGCGATCGCCATAGAGGTAGACCCAGAAACGCAACAGGCAGCTATTGAGGGGACGATAGAATTCGAATCGGATGCGGATCTTTATCGTCTAGAAATACCTGAAGCATCGGGAGTCAGACTAAACTTGAGTG
>JBCBEA010000186.1:0-7500 GCA_038529195.1 Cyanobacteria bacterium J06600_6 | reverse complement strand
CCTGGAATCATGTAGCTTGGTAATTGCTGCTGTAAAAAGCTACGGATTTGACTTGTGGAAGCTTGTTGGGGAATACAATAGGCTATTAGATTTTGCTCGTGGGGAATAACTATACTCGTTTGCACACTAGGATGCTGGTTTAATACAGCTTCTATTTCCCCAACAAGCTTCCACAAGTCAAATCCGTAGCTTTTTACAGCAGCAATTACCAAGCTACATGATTCCAGGGACAATTATCCCCCTCGAATCATTTCCCCTTACACCCAATGGAAAAATAGATCGTAAAGCATTACCTCTTCCTAACACTTTAGACATCGAAGAGAAAAACATACAAATAACCCCGACGGAAGAAGTTTTACTGGGAATTTGGACAGAGATATTAAATCATAACCAAATTGGGATTGACTCGAACTTTTTTGAATTGGGAGGACATTCTCTATTAGTGACGCGGGTAATTTCCCAAGTTAGAGCAGTATTTTCGATTGAACTACCTTTACGCACTTTATTCGAGCATCCCACAATTAAAGATTTCGCTCAAATAGTTGATCGCCAGCAGAATAGTACAAAAAAACCAGTCGACATCGAAATAGTTTCTAGGGAATCAGAATTACCGTTATCTTTTGCTCAACAAAGACAATGGTTTTTACACCAACTCGAACCTAATAACCCTGCTTACAACATTTCCACAGCAGTTAAGATTACAGGGAAATTAGATATTCAACGCTTACAACAGTGTTTGGATATTTTAGTTCAGCGTCAGGAAATTCTACAAACAGCTTTTCTTACCGTAGAAGGAAAACCTCAACTAATACTTAATCCTGATTCGGAGATTGCTTTAGAATTAGTCGATCTGAACAATATATCTGAGAGAGAAAAGCAATTACAGATTCAGCAAATACAAGCAGAAGATAGCCAAACTCCTTTTGTTTTAGAGCGATCGCCTTTGATGCGAATCAAGTTATTACTGACAGCAGCAAACGAACAAATCTTACTATTGAGCGTACATCATATTATTGCCGATGGTTGGTCGATGGGGGTATTGGTTAAGGAGATAGTGCTGCTGTATACCGATCCCCCCCAGCTCCCCTTATCAAGGGGGGTGCGCGATAGCGCGGGGGGACCGATCCAATATGTCGATTATGCAGCATGGCAGAGAAAGTGGCTGCAAGGAGATGTATTACAGCAACAGTTGGATTATTGGCAGCATCAGTTACAGAATGCGCCATCAATTAGTTCATTTCCTGGAGATTATTCGCGAAAACCCGAATCAGTTGCAGCAGCCGGAATTGCTCGGTTGGAAATCGATCGCGATACAACCAAGAGTCTGCAACAAATCAGTCGCCGTCAGCAATCTACTTTGTTTATGACGGTGTTGACTGCACTAAATATATTGCTACATCGCTATACGGGAAATGATGACTTAGTAATCGGTACGGCGATCGCCAATCGAAATATGCCAGAAATAGAAGATTTAATTGGTTTATTCGCCAATACTCTAGCTTTGCGCTCTAATTTAGTTAATAATCCTAGTTTTTCAGAATTATTGACTCAGGTTAGGGAAACTACCCTGGCTGCTTACGCTCATAGTGATTTACCTTTCGAGCAATTAGTCGATAAATTAGAATTAGAACGTTCATTGAGTTACAGCCCCCTGTTTCAGATATTTTTAGTCTGGGAAACTCAAAGCAGACAAAAGTTAGAGGTTGAAGATTTAAGTTGGGAAAGCTTACCTCGCCAGACAGCATCCATTGCCAAGTTTGACTTAACTATCTTCTTAACCGAAACAACTACAGGAATTCAGGGCGCGATCGAGTACAACACCGCTTTATATAACCCCGAAACGATCGCTCTCTTGACAAGACATTTCCAGAATTTACTAAAAGCGATCGCCAGTAACTCCACACAATCCATATCAGAGATTGCTTATCTCGACGATACAGAAAAAAAGCAGCTAGTAGAAGGATTCAATCAGTCTCAAATAAATATTCCTCAAGATGTTTGCCTGCATCAGCTATTTGAAGAGCGAGCAAAACTAACTCCTGATGTACCTGCTTTAGTTTACCAACAGCAGGAATTAACTTATACCGAATTAAATACCCGCGTCGATACTCTGGCTAATTACTTACAATCTCTTGGAGTTAAAGCAGAAACCAAAATTGGGGTTATGTGCGATCGCAATCTAGAAATGATTGTGGCACTATTAGCTATCCTCAAAGCTGGCGGTTGCTATATTCCCCTCGATCCGAAATATCCTCAACAGAGACTAAATTATATCCTCGAAGACACCCAGCTTAATATCTTACTAACCGAAACAAAATATCAAAATGAGTTAAGCGATCGTAAATTAACACTCATCAATTTAAACCCTTCTCCTACTTCCCCTACTTCCCCTGCTACATGCGGCACAGAGCCGAATGGCTCAGATCGTCGCAGAGGCTTACGCCTCAGATCGTCGTCTCCGACGACTGGCGACTTTTTGAGTCGCGCACTGGGCGCAAATGCGCCGTGCCCTTGTCCTGCTCTCTCTGCACCTCATCCAAACAACCTGGCATACATAATTTACACATCAGGTTCGACGGGTAAACCAAAAGGCGTAGCAATTACCCATAAAAGCGCGGTAACTTTATGTCATTGGGCGAAAGATACTTTTTCCGAAGCGCAATTATCGGGAGTGTTAGCTTCTACCTCCATTTGCTTCGATCTATCCGTCTTTGAAATCTTCGTTACTCTCAGTTGCGGTGGTGCAATTATTCTGGCAGAGAATGCTTTAGGATTACCCAGTCTTAATCCTGCTGTACCTATTACCTTAATTAACATAGTTCCCTCTGCTGCGAGAGAATTAGTCAGGATTAATGCTATTCCTAAAACTGTCAATACAGTCAACCTGGCTGGAGAAGCCTTACCCAAAGATTTAGTAGATAAACTTTATCAACTGCCCCACATAAAACAAGTCTACAATCTTTATGGTCCTTCAGAAGATACTACCTACTCTACATTTACCCTAACCCAAGCCGAAGATAACAAACCGCCTAGTATTGGTAGGGCGATCGCCAATACCCAGACTTACATCTTAGATAAATACCTACAACCTTTACCCATTGGTGTACCAGGAGAATTATATCTAGGTGGAGATGGTTTAGCCAGAGGTTATTACAATCGTGGCGATTTAACCGCCGAGAAGTTTGTTCCGAATCCCTTTGATAAAGTAGCAAGTATTCCCTCCCCTGCTCCCTCCGCATCCCCTGCCCCCTTATGCGAAGCGGTATCCTTTAGGGCTGCTCCCTTTCTCTATAAGACAGGCGATCTCGCACGATATCTACCCAATGGGGAAATAGAATACTTAGGGCGAATCGATAACCAGATTAAGCTTAGGGGTTTTCGGATTGAACTAGGGGAAATAGAAACAGTATTAGCCAGTCATCCCGATGTAGAAACAGCAATTGTTATTAATCGAGAAAAACGTTTGGTTGCTTACTTAGTCATGAGTAAGGGCGAACGGCTGTTCGCCCCTACGGAATTAAAATCTTATTTACAAACGCAATTACCTGAATATATGATTCCTGGGGCGTTTGTTGTTTTAGATAGATTCCCTCTCACTCCTAATGGCAAGATAGATAAAAAGTCTTTACCCGATCCAGAGTTGAATAGATCGGAATTAGCAGCAGAAATAACCATTGCTAATACTGAAACAGAGGCAAAGTTAGTCAAAATATGGCAAGAATTACTAGGTAGATCGGAAATAGGCACAAGAGATAATTTCTTTGCTTTAGGGGGAGATTCAATTCTGGCAATTCAAGTCATTGCTAAGGCAAGTCAGGTAGGCATCCAGCTAACGCCTAAGAATCTATTTCAATATCAAACGATCGCACTCTTAGCCAGAGTAGCCCAAGATAAGCAGCAGACTGTAGTAGAACAAGGAGTAATTACAGGGGAAGTTCTCTTAACTCCAATCCAGCATTGGTTTTTCGCTCAAGAACTTCAAGATCCCCATCATTGGAATCAATCAGTCTGGTTAGAAGCTAGTCAAGTTTTGCAAAGAGATATATTAGAAATTGCGATCGCTAAATTACTACAGCATCATGACGGATTGAGATTATCTTTTCACCAGACGGAATCAGGCTGGCAACAAATTAATAACGATAATAATTTGCCGATGCCCTTAGTTGAGATAAATTTAGCAGAATACTCAGCAGCAGTTCAAGAATCAGAAATACTAAAGTCTGCTAATCAACTACAGGCTAGTTTTAGTTTAGAATCCGCACCACTAATCAAAATAGCTTTATTCAGACTAGGGAACGATCGGGCAGATAGACTATTAATTATTGCCCATCATCTAATCATAGATGGAGTTTCCTGGCGCATTATTCTAGAAGACTTAGTAACTATCTATCAGCAATTAGCCGATGGACAAGAAATATTAATCCCGCCTAAAACAACTGCTTGGCAAAGATGGGCAAAGGAATTACAGCAATTAGATTTGAGTGCTGAATTAGATTATTGGGTCAAGCAAAAAGATCGATCTAGTCAAGAATCACCATCGTACATTGCTGCAACGGTGGCAGAATCTCAAGTAATGGCGATCGCTCTCTCGGAGGAAGAAACTAGACAGCTACTAACAGAAGTCTCAAACGTTTATCAAACCCAAATCAACGATATTCTACTCACGGCACTAATCCAAACTTGGCGCACGCTCTACGACAAAAATAGCTTACTAATTGAACTGGAAAGTCATGGTAGAGAGGATATTTTCAATGACATAGATATTTCTCGCACGGTGGGTTGGTTTACCACAATCTATCCTCTGGTTTTGAACCTAAATACTACAGATATTGCTACCAATATTAAATCAGTTAAGGAGCAAGTTAGATCTATACCTAATAAGGGAATTAGCTATGGTATTCTGCGCTATTTGAACCAAAAACCTACATTATGCGACTTTCCCAAAGCTTTAATTAGATTCAATTATTTAGGACAAATCGATAACTTATTTACTCAAGACAAATTGTTTCAGCCTCTGAGTGAATCAACTGGCAATATGCGAAGTTTAAGAGATAAAAGAACCTGTGCGATTGAGTTAGAAAGTGTCGTTCGTAACGGGCAATTAAAACTAAGCTGGATTTATGATAATGCCAATTTTAGCGATCGCGAAATAGAAGACATTACCCAAACCTATTTAACTAAGCTACAGCAGATAATTCAGCATTGTTTATCGCCAAATTCAGGGGGCTATACTCCATCAGATTTTGCTCAAATGAATTTTGCTCAAGATGAACTAGACGACTTATTAGACGACCTCTAAAAGCTATTTTTATATTACGATACGGAACATGAATCAGAAAAATATCGAAGATATCTATCCCTTATCTCCAGTACAACAGGGAATACTATTTCATAGCGTTCTTAATCCAGACGATAGTATTTACGTAACTCAAATTTGTTTAACCCTATCAGGAGATATCGAACCAGGTAATATTAAACAAGCTTGGCAGGAGATAATTAATAGGCATCAAGTATGCCGTGCTGCTTTTCGTTGGGAGAAAAAAGGTAAAACTTTTCAGGTAATTTATAAACAGGTAGAACTGCCTTGGAAAGAGCATAATTGGCAAGCATATAGTTCCACCGAACAGGAAACTAAGCTACAGGAATATTTAGCAGCAGGTAAAAAACAGGGATTCGATCTAAAGCGATCGCCTTTAATTAGAATTTCACTAATTAGATTTACAGAAGATACTTACAAATTGGTTTGGACACAGCATCATTTAATCTTAGATGGTTGGTCATCAAGCCTAATTTTAAAAGAGTTCTTTACTATTTATAACGGTTATCAATGTCAGGCATCTATCCCCTACAGTCAATATATAGCCTGGTTAAATAGTCAAGATACAGTAGCATCAGAAAATTATTGGCGGAATAAATTACAAGATTTTACCGAACCTAATGACCTAAAAATATATGGTCAAGAGTTAGAACATAATTCAGTCAGTAAATCACAAGAAATAAAGCTAAATTCTCGCTTAACTAGTGATTTAAAACTTTTATCAACCCAGCATAACTTAACTTTAAATACCATTGTTCAGGGTGCTTTTGCAATTCTCTTGAGTCGCTATACCAACTGCCAAGATTTAGTATACGGTACAACCACTTCAGGTCGTCCCGCAACTTTCTCAGGGATAGAATCAATGGTGGGGTTATTTATTAATACTCTACCTATGCGGGTAAAGCTAGCCGATTCAGAATTACTACTACCCTGGTTAGAAAAGTTACAGCAACAGCAGATAGAAAACTTGCAGTATGAATATACACCATTAACTAGTATTAGAGAGTTGAGTGGTGTGCCTCAAGGAGTGCCATTATTTGATAATATATTTGTCTTTGAAAATTATCCTATTGATACAAAATCATCAGGCAGTAATCAGAAGCTAAAAATTGACTTAATTGAAATCGATGAATCAAATAACTTTCCTTTTACCTGTTTAGTAAAAGTAGGTTTGGAAATATCTCTGACTATTCAATACCAAAGCAATCACTTTGACTCTAATACCATTACTAAAATATTAGAATCTTTTGAACGTCTATTGAGGCAAATAGCTAATAATCCTCAACAGACTTTGGGTCAACTATCAATATTAACCTCAAAAGAGCAAGAGTTAATCGAATCTTGGCAACAAACTCAGGTTGATTATCCCTTGGATAAAACTATTCCCGAATTATTTAAAGAACAGGTAGACAAAACTCCTAATGCTACTGCTCTTATCTTTGAAGATCGAGAATATACCTATCAAGAATTAGATGACCGAGCAAATCTACTAGCTAATCATTTAATCGAGTTGGGAGTTAAGCCAGAAACTCCAGTCGGTATATATATAGAACGTTCCGAGAAAATGGCGATCGCAATATTAGCAGTTATTAAAGCTGGTGGTGCTTATGTTCCCCTCGATCCCGATTATCCTATCAATAGGATAAATTTTATTATCAAAGATACTCAGCTTAATATCTTATTATCCGAAACAAAATATAAAAAGAATCTTTCTAATAACAACAATCTTGTAGTTATCAATTTAGATTCTGATTCTTCCCTTACCTCCCCTGCTTCCTCCGCCTCCCCTACCTCCTCCGCCTCCTCTGCTTCCTCCGCTCCCATACACCCAAACAACGCAGCCTACATCATCTATACATCAGGATCGACAGGGAAACCCAAAGGTGTAGTTAATACCCATAAAGCTTTAGTAAATCGTCTGTTGTGGATGCAGGATACTTATAAATTAGATAGTAGCGATCGCATTTTACAAAAAACACCTTTTAGCTTCGACGTTTCTGTCTGGGAATTCTTTTGGACTTGGTTAAATGGTGCTTGCTTAGTCATGGCGAAACCTGAAGGGCATAAAGATAGTAATTACTTAGTTAAATTAATCACTAAAACTAAAATTTCGATATTACACTTCGTCCCTTCGATGTTAGAAGTATTTCTAGAAGAACCAAATATATCTAACTGCAAAAGTC
>JBCBEA010000185.1:0-7536 GCA_038529195.1 Cyanobacteria bacterium J06600_6 | reverse complement strand
GACTCTTGAACCTTTAAGCCACAGGAAGATAAAACCCCTGCAATATAGGCGGAAGTCTGATGTTCTTCTCCACTTAATTCGGGATGAGCGTGGAGATGACGACGAATTTCTAGTAACCTAGGAGTAAATTTCTGAGCGGTTTCTTTAATTTCGGCAAGCATTAAGTTTTAACTGCTAACTCCCAAAGACGCTGAACTTAAATTCTGACTTAAATTCAACAGGGGAGAATAATTTGGCTATTCTTGTTGGACTATTACTATAGTAATATTATCAGAGCCTCCAGCTGCCTTAGCTGCCTCAATTAAATCTTGTGCAGTTTCTTGACAGGACTGTAGATTAGTTAGAGCCGTTTCAATTTGCCCGTCTGCTACTTCTTCTGTTAGACCATCACTACAAATTAGCAGGCGATCGCCCGAACCAATCTCAAATTCCTGAATATCAATGCGCTGCAGGTCTTCTCGACCCAAACATTGAGATAGTACATGTCTCCAAGGATGAAACTTAGCCTGTTCTGCATCAATCTCGCCTTTTTTGAGTGCCATGCCCACCCAGGTATGATCGTCTGTAATTTGTTCTAGTTGCGAATCATGTAGACGATATAGTCGAGAGTCGCCAACGTGAGCGCACAAAGGCTGCTCGTCTCGAAAAATTAGCACGACGACCGTAGTCCCCATATCTCCCCTTTCGGGATGATTTTTCTGGTCTTCAATAATCCCTTGATTAGCCTTGATAACAGCTTCTTTTAACAGCACGCTAGAATCCAGCGGTGAATCCCAATTCTGCAGCAGATAATCATGAATTATTTCTGTAGCAATTCGACTTGCCTGTTCTCCTCCAGCATGACCGCCCATACCGTCAGCGACAATGAAAAAACGCCCCAGATCGTCATCAACAAAGTAGTTATCTTGGTTGGCTGTTCTTACAACACCTGTGTCAGTAAGACCGATAAATTGACGCTTCATAAACTGTATAGTCTGTATGATAAAAATCAAAAATTGTTTACTCGCCAAATAACGAACTCGTATTGACGGCGAACAACATTATAGTATGCTGCTCTCCTCATGATATCTGTTTAGAACATACGGTCAATGCGATCAAGACGTTTTAATAGTCGCACTAACGCCCACCCAGGCAGCAGAGCAACTCCTCCAGCAATTCCCGCAAACAGTTCAAATCCACTGACCAGCAGTAGAGTAGCGCAAATTAATAATGCACTCAACAAAACGGTATAGTTTGTGCCCAGCTGAATCGCACTCAAGCGACGCATGACCCGCTCTGATTCTAAAGAACGAACTCTAACTCGCAGATCTCCCCGCTCTAGTTTATCGATTGTGTCATCTATTCTGCCTGGCAGTCCTAAAGCTGCCGTTCCCACTTGAGCAGCCTGTCTGCCCAATTCATCAAAGATAGTATTGCCGTTTGAGTTGCTGTCTGTCATAAGCTGCATTGCGTAGGGTTGAGCTACTTCCATAAAGTTAAATTCAGGATCGAGACCTTTGCCAACTCCTTCGAGAGTCGAAAAAGCTCGCATTACGAAAGTAAAGGTAGCGGGGAAGCGAAACGGCTGCCCGTATGCAATCTCGTAAAGATCTTCACTGATAGAATCTACCGACTGTTCTTCAAATGGCTTATCCATAAAGTTATCCAGCATAAACTGAATTGACCGCCTTACAGAGCTCATATCTCCAGTGGGGACTAAAGCCCCCAGCTTGACCAGAGATTTGACTACCTTATCTGAACTTTTCTGGCTTATACCAACCAGAGTATCCATCAGACCTTCTCGGATGTTGCTTTCGATCTGCCCCATCATGCCAAAATCATAAAAGATTAGCGCTCCGTCGGCATTTACGGCAATATTGCCTGGGTGAGGATCGGCATGAAAGAACCCACCGCCTAAAATTTGCTGTAGATAGGCTTTCGCCCCCAATCTTGCTAACACCTTGCGATCTAAACCAGCAGCTTCAATTGCTTCGTAATGGCTGATTTTAATCCCAGGCATGTACTCTAAAGCTAATACCCTGGGAGAAGCATATTTCCAATAAACCCGAGGAACACAGACCCAATCTTCACTACGAAAGTTACGGCGAAAAGTATCGGCGTTTCGTCCTTCTAACAGGTAATCGGTCTCTTCCCACAATATTCGACAGCATTCTTCATAGATGCCCATCCAGTCGCGATTCTTGCCCCACTCCCGATGATTTTGAAAATAACGGGCAATTTGTCGCAGGATCGCTAAGTCAATCGTAAATAGCTGCTTTAACCCTGGGCGCTGGATTTTGACCACAATATCTTCACCATTAAACAGCCTTGCTTTATGCACCTGCCCTAAGCTTGCTGCTGCCAAAGGAATCGGGTCAAAACTAGCAAATAGCTTATCAATTGGTTTGGCAAAGTCTGCTTCAATAGTTTCCTTTACCTGCTCATAATCAAAAGCAGGAACTCGATCCTGTAGTTTTGATAACTCCTCAACATACTCAATTGGAAATAGATCGGCGCGGGTGGAAAAAAGCTGACCAAGCTTGATAAATGTCGGACCCAAACTCAAAAAATTCTCGCGAATCCAGATAGCCTGCTTTCTGCGCCTAGCTGCCTGCTTGTCAGTTGTAAACCCGCCAAGATATGTCCACTTGCGCTTATCACGCCAGTTGCGAAACAAAAATGAAAAGGCAAATACCCAAATGTCTAAACGACGACGATTACGAGAATACTTTGGACGATTCCAACGATAGGACTTGTCAGACATTGGCATCGCCATCTCTTGATCGTAGGATTGAGATGGTGCGATCGCAACTGGTAGGCTACGATCGGGCTGTCTTGACTCGTAATCCGTTATGTTTGGTTCGGGAAAGGCAGGAGACACAGAATTATGACAAAAAATTAATTATTATGTTATCTGGTTAACTATGATTAACTAACCTAAATAGTAGCGACTTATTGGTCAAAAAGCTGAGATATATTTGATATTTTGATTAGCTGCTGGTCAATCAATCGCAAAAACCCAGGTGTTTGGGCAACAGTGATGCTAGCAGTCAGCCCAATAAGATTTGTGTTAACTGCGATGTTTATTCAATTCCGATCTTAGGGTGGCAATTTCAGCTCTGAGTCGATCTAGCATTGTTTGTAGATCGTCTGAATTAGTGCTGCTCGTATCGATATTAATGCTGGTATAGGTAGCGGGACTGCTGCTGGCGGAGCCATTGCTATTATTGTTGGTAGGATAAGTAGTGGTACCCGATGCTCGCTCGGCTCGCAACTGTACTTCTTCCATTATCTGCCGTAGATTTTCTCGCTGTTCGGCATCAAATTTACCCAGATCGCTCATGGCGCTGGTAAAGGATTCTTCAAGTTTTTCGCTCATAACTTCCGCTAAGGCTCTGCCGAAAAAGAAAGCGTTAGTCACAGGATTGTCATTCATCTATTTCAAGTTTTTAAACAGCTACACCCTGTTGATTATATCTTGATTCTTCGGACTCGAAGCCGAAAGCTTTATGGTTTCTGTCAATCTGCGCGAATAAAATGGGCAAATTATAAAATAACGCAGGTAAAACTCTATTTTTCGTACTTTTACTTAGGTAAATTAGGCGCTATGGTTTTGTTAGTAATTGTTGGTCTGATTATGGCGATCGCAGCGGTGCTGTTCGCTCTCCAAAATGCGGCAATGGTCAGCATCAATTTTGGTATTTGGCAGCTAGAACAGTCTTTAGCGGTAGTTTTGCTTGGCACTTTGGGATTAGGAATAGTAATTAGCACCCTGTTATCTCTGCCGACTATTTTTAAGCGAGGCTGGCAGAATTCCCAGCAACGTCAGAAAATTGAATCACTGCAGCATCAGCTAAAGGCAAATAATCAGGCGGGTTTGACCAGGGATCAGTATCATCTAGCTCGGCAAGAATCATCGCAGTCTGTATTGCAGGCTTTTTCTTTGGTTGATGAAGTAACGGGAGTCTTAACCAAAGATGCCGTTATTAAACTAGCAGAGTATTTACTACAGCAGTTAGCTTCTCAAAATTCTCCCTATCGTTCTTTAGTTGTCACGCTTCTGGCAATCGAACCAGGCAAGTCAAACCGTAGCTTTGCCGACCTTGGTAATGAAAATGCGGTTTATAAAGCGATCGCCAAGAGACTGAACCAGGCGATCGCTCCCGATAGCTGGTTGGGCATCACAGAACGAAAAAGATTTGTTGGGGTAGCGGTAAATCTCAAAGGCGTAGAGGTAAATGAATACATCACCTATCTGCAAAAGAGTGTGACCGAGTCTCCACTACAGAAAGCAGATGGAGTGCTGTTGCCACTAAAAATGACCGTTGGAGCAGTGGTTGTTGAGCTAGCAGACACAGCCGACAGTCGCCAAGTTTTAAAACAGGCAGAGCAAAATCTCGAAAAGTCTTTACTTAAAGGGCGTGGTAACTCAGAAATATCAGAATTTCAGCCCAAATCCATTTAACATTCTCGCGTAATAGTTTCATCACGACGTTTCATGGTGACTCCTCGTCATAATGCAACGACAGCTTTTCAATTATTCTTGAGCATATTCTCACCAACTCTAGCAAAACCATGAATTCTGAGCCGACAAACTCCCTACAGGCTGGCGATTACTCCGATTCGGACTCATCTGCTTTAAAACGAGTAGAGTATCTAATTGAAAATTTAATTGAGCAAGATCGACAAAGCCAGCTTAAGCCTCAACCACCAACTCCCGACGAATTAGCTAAAGCGATCGCTCGCATTTTACCCGCAGCTATTGAGACAGAAATCCAGTCTAATCCCGAAGCGATCGCCAAAGCGATCGCCCCTGAGATTGCCTTGTCGATTAGAGAACAGATTATCTTGGACGAGTCGGCAATTCCTCAAACCTTAGGACCAGAAATGGGGAAAGCAATTAAGGCTCAAATTGAATCTGAAAAAGATGCGATGGTTGATGCTCTCTACCCTGTGATCGGCAGCACTATCTCTAAATATATGGTGGAGGTCGTACAGGACATTAATAGTAAAATCGAAAATACCCTAAGCCCCGACGGCATCAAGCGTAAATTTCAGGCAAAAATGCAGGGGGTATCCGAAGCAGAGCTGATCTTTAAAGAGTCAATTGGCTATCGAGTGCGAGCTATCTTTTTAATCGCCAAAGACTCAGGCTTAATCATTCAAGAGCTGCAAATTGCGGGAGAACAGCAGCTAGATTCGGAAATGTTGGGGGGCATGTTAACGGCCATTCGTAGTTTTGCTAACGACTGTATTGTTTCTGGTTCAGAATTAGATTCTATTGATTACGGCGACTGGCAAATTCCTTTGGAAGTTGCAGGATATTGCTATTTGGCAGTTATTGTTGCGGGAGAACCACCAAAAGAGTTTATTAATAAAATTCGTCGGGTTCTGGGGGAGGTTGTCATGGAGTACGATCTGGAAATTCAAAATTTTGACGGCGATCTGACAAATGTTCCTTTTGGAATCAGAAATAAATTAGAGCAGTTAATTGAAGAGGAGAAACCAGAGCCGAGCAAGTCATCTTCACCATTATTGCTGTGGATACTGATTGTATTTTTGGGCGCGACATTAATTCCCCTGGCAATTGGTAAGCATCGCGCTCAAGTTGCCCAAAGAATTGAACAGCAGACTGCCGTTGAGTTAGATGCGGCACCAGAACTTTCGGTTTATCGCTTAGACCCCGAAGTTAAAGAAGGAAAGCTGACCGTTACGGGGCGAGTTCCTAACGAATCAGATCGCGATCGTGCAGAGCAAATTGTGCAGCCAATTGCAGAGCAAAATGACCTGGAATTAGATAATCAGATCTTGACTGTCAATGTGCCTTTCAATCCTCGCATAGCAGAGGGGGAAATACGAAGATTAACGAATTTATTTAATCAACAGCCAGAGTTAGAAATCGTGACTAATTATGAGTCTTCGACTCTTAAAGTCGAAGGATATGCTTTGAGCCAGAGCGATCGCCAAACTATGATTGATGCCTTTAGTCAGATACCAGGAGTGGAGCGGGTTATTTTTGAACTGACTCAACAGCTACCAAAAATAGAATCACGGATTTATTTTGATTCAGGTGCCACTGATTTAGGAGTAGATGATTTAGAAAAGATTGAAGCTATTCGGGATATTCTGCAACGGTATGACCAGATACATCTGAGACTGATCGCCCAGGGTGATGGAATTGGCAGTGCTGTAATTAACCAAAAACTGAGTCAAGAACGCTGCAACAAGATCAGAACGGCTTTGGTTACTAGGGGAATTGAGTCTAGTAGACTAGTGAATAGCTGTGAGTTGCAATCTTTTACTCAAAATAAAGATAATCATCAAGCAGTACCCTCAGAGCGATACGTTAGCTTTGAACCGTTTGTTCCCCTGAATTTGTCTCAATAAAACTGTATCAATGTCCACAATCACGAAGAAAATTTGTCTATTAGGAGATTTTAACGTTGGAAAAACCAGTTTAGTACGTCGTTTTGTAGAAGATAAATTTGACGATCGCTATCTTTCAACAGTAGGAGTTAAGGTTTCTCGTAAATCAGTCAGTATTAAAACCGAGCTGGATATTGAGCAGCTTAATCTCCTCGTTTGGGATTTAGAAGGCAATACCAAATTTAAGTCAATTACTCCCAGCTATCTCAAAGGTGCGAGCGGTTCAATTATAGTTGCCGACCTAACTAGAAAAGATACGATTGAAAATCTGAAGCAGCATCTCCAGCTTTTTTTTCAAATCAATCCTAAAAGTAAAGCCATAATTGCTCTGAATAAAGCCGACCTGATCCCCCCCGAAAAATTAGCCAAACTAGTCGAGAACTATCAGTCCCAAAGTTCTAAAAGAGTGTTGGGAGTGTATACAACTTCGGCGAAGACTGGCAATCGTGTCGATGAAATGTTTCAGCTCGTGGCAAAAGAACTGGTTTAAATCACATTATTTGAGAGAAATACCGATTCCCACTTCATTAAACTCCGTTACGGTTTTGTCTGATAGCTCGTGGGTACACATCGCCTGTAAAATATTCATCGGTACGGTCAAGCAGTCTGCCCCCGCCTGGAGAGTTGCTGCTGCTTCCTGAGGAGATTTTATGCTCGCAGCGAGAATTTTTGTTGGACTGTCTGCAAGGATCTCAGACATATTACGTACTAACTCTAGACCGTCACCCAATAATCTTGTAGCGCGATTAACATAGGCGATCGCATATTTTGCCCCTGCTTCACTGGCGATCGCAGCCTGAGCAGGACTATAAATCGCCGTTACGGAACAGTCGATTTGGGCAGATAAATGGGCAGTGACTCTAAACCCCAACTCCGTTGCGGGAATCTTTAGAACTAGCTTCTGTCCCACAATTTCTGCTGCGCGATATCCTTCACGGACCATACTGTCAAAATCTGAGGTGCAAAGCTGATAATATAGCTCCCCTGGACAGATTGCAGAGAGCTGCTTCAAACAGTCTTCGGGAGAGCGATCGCTCTTGTTCAAGAGAGTCGGATTAGTAGTAATTCCTTTGACCCAACCCATATTTACAGCTATTCGAGCATCTTCTAAAATTGCAGAATCCAAATAAA
>JBCBEA010000184.1:0-7566 GCA_038529195.1 Cyanobacteria bacterium J06600_6 | reverse complement strand
GAAGCTACGGATGTAGTAGGTAAGGAAATGTATACCTTTAGAGATAAAGGCGATCGCTCTTTAACTCTCAGACCTGAAGGCACAGCAGGAGTAGTACGAGCCTATATTCAGAATAAACTTCATGCTCAAGGCGGAGTTCAGCGTCTTTGGTATACGGGACCAATGTTTCGCTACGAACGTCCAGGCGCAGGTCGTCAGCGTCAGTTCCATCAGGTAGGACTAGAGTTGCTTGGTAGTAATACTGCTCGTGCTGATGCGGAAGTAATTGCCCTAGCCAGCAATATTCTTCAATCTTTGGGTCTGAAAGATTTAAAGTTAGATATCAATTCTGTTGGAAGAGGAGAAGACCGTCAAAGATATCGCGAAGTTCTAGTTAACTACCTCGAACCATATAAAGATGACTTAGATCAAGACAGCCAAGATCGACTGACTCGCAATCCGCTGCGGATTCTTGATAGTAAAGATCCGAAAACGCAAGAAATTGCCAAGTTAGCGCCTAAGATTACCGAACACCTGAGCGACACATCGAAAAAACACTTTGATACAGTGTTGCAGCTACTTACCGATTTAAAGATCGAGTATCAAATCAATCACTGTTTGGTTCGAGGTTTAGATTACTATACCCACACCGCATTTGAAATCAAATCCGCTGACTTAGGCGCACAGGCGACTGTCTGTGGTGGTGGACGCTATGACGGCTTGGTCAAGGAATTAGGCGGTCCCGAAACCCAAGCAGTAGGCTGGGCAATTGGTATGGAAAGACTTGTGTTGCTATTACAGCAGCTTGATCGCCGTTCTCTAAATAGCCCCGATTTATATCTAGTATCTCGCGGAGAAGTCGCCGAAGCTCAGGGATTACTATTAGCCCAAAAGTTACGTAGTCTCGGCTTGGGTGTGGAACTAGATCTGAGCGGTAGTGCCTTTGGGAAACAGTTTAAAAGAGCCGATCGCAGTGGCGCACCAGCTTGTTTGGTTTTAGGTGATGCGGAAGCTGAAAACAATACCGTTAACTTGAAATGGTTGGCATCGGGAGAACAGCAGGCGATCGCTCAAGACGAATTGCTTGATATGACTGATGAGTTAAAAACAAAAATTGCTGAACTGAAACCGAAATAAAACAATGGGCGATCGCTAGACCGCCCCTTTTATATCTAACGATGTTTAGCGGTCAAAACCCAACAAAGAGTAGGAGACATCACGGCTGTGAAGACACTAATGATGCTTAGTAACCAAAATAAATCGCTATTCAATAATTCCATCACTTAATACCTCTGAAGATTAACTGTGCAAGGTGCGTTCCTTCAAGAGACTTTCTTTACTTCAGTCAATCTAAATCTTCTTTAGAAAGATGAACGACAAGTGTAATTACTTACATAACTATTATCCTATTTTTAAGATGAGACAGGGTGTGCGGAGATCACTCCACCTTATTGATTTTGCTCTTTTGCAGCGTCACAGCAATCGCTAGTTAGAAATTTGGCTTCGGTGCGAAGAAGAAAAAGCGTTACCTTGATTGGCGTACACAGGAATGTTAGGCGGAATGAGCATAATGTTGTTGTAACGCATATGCTTGAAAAGCTCATATGGCTTTTTTAGTTTAGACATTATTTCATCGCCTAGATCGGGCATCGCGTAATAAATAAATTCTCCGAAACCAAGAATTAACCATGCTTCTAAATGGCATTCAGAAGTTGAATGTGGATTAGGTAAACTTGCTGATTTGCATCTCTCAGCAAATTCCTGATATGTTTCTATTCTCCAATCATAATAAGCAAGAATATTTTTTGAGTCGTAAATCAAGTAAGGATCGATAATATTTTCCCACTCGCTACGAATGATGGTGGTTTTGTCTAGTTCTTCTAAACTGTCTTCGATAAACCAAGCTACTGCAGCTAAAGGATTTTTGAGTACAAGAGCAGGATGTTCTCCATTTCCTCCTCCAATCAATAAATGTTTCGGCGTACATTTAAAATCACCGTTAATGTCTTCTAAAGGATGGTAAACAGGTAATCCTGCAAAAAAGCCAACTATTTCATGTTGAAAAGAATCAATATGGCTCATCTAGCTGCAACTTTCAGTTCGCCGATATTATAGCTTCAACGAATTGAATTTGATGATTTAGGAAGACAGGGATTATTAATAGAGGCAATTAAAGTATTTTTAAGCGATCGTCAATTACAATGATTTGCTTATAAGGCTTAGTTTGCGAACTAGACAGAGATAGTTTTAAGATAATTGGAACGATAAAAATACTTAGTTTAACATGCCTGGTTTAAAAGAAAAGCTAGAAAAAGACGTCGCGGATATTTCTTGGAAAGACTTGCAGCCTCATGCCAAACGGGATGCGATTATTGTCATTAAAGACGAATTGGATTTACCTGAAGTTGCAGTGGCGATCGCCGAAGACAATACGGCTGTAGTTCAGGGATGGATCGGCGCCCAGTCCGTAGCTAAACCCAGTGCAGAGCAGCTTACTGATTGGAATCAAACTCCTGAGAAACAGTTTACGGCTTTAATCGTGCAACCTTTTGTGGTGGTGAAGGAAGCCAGCTAGCCTTATCGGTGTTTGTTGATTTTTAAAATCGTTCGAGTCCAGATTTGACCCACTCAACACAGTCAACTGGACTATTGAATATTTTTGGTGCAGCAATATTGACTAGCTTGTTGGGTGCATAGTGATCGTAAAAGCATTTATTAGCCTGCTGGTGAATCACAATTAGGTTGTGGTTATAGGTATAGCGTTGGCGGAAATAACTGGAGCCTTCAAGAGTTACCTGAGTATCAATATGCTGTTTGGCGATCGCAATAATGCCGTTTATTTCATTAGAGTACAGTTTGGCAGGGTTTTCTGCCTGGTGCAGAATGCTGGTATATCCTTGTTCTGATAATAAAGCGTAGGAGTATATATCCTGATTATCCACACAGCTATAAACAAAGGGGATAATTAGGCATTCCTGGTATATGGCAGATTTTTCATAGAGAAAGCGATCGATCATTCAACTCAAAGTAGTGCGGTTCGATATATTATTTTTTATCTTGTGGATTAGTAATATTATCCATTAAAAATACCCTTCATTCTCAGGATCGAGAGCAACGAAGGGTAATCAGACACAAAATTGCGATCGCTAAGCTAGCCAAAAGTATCGCAATTCGGATAGTTAAAAACTACATAGTCAAGGACTGAACATTGGTTTCAATTAAAGTTGCAAGATCTTTCAAGAAAGCAGCAGCCTGTGCACCATAGATAATGCGGTGATCTGCAGTAATGTTAACCTTCATCTGGCGTTTGACTCCCATCATGCCTGAATCATCAGCGACTAGCTGGGGTTTTGAACCACCGATCGCAATAATTGATCCCTGTCCCTGAGGCAAGATCGCATCAAAGTTATCGACACCAAACATACCTAGGTTAGAAAGAGTAAACGTACCAGTGCTGTATTCTTCTGGCTGTAGCTGTTTGGAACGAGAGCGAGCAACTAAATCTTTCCAAGTGCGAGAAAGAGAATAAATATCCATCTGGTCGGCATTGCGCAATACGGGGGTAATTAGACCACCATCGGGCATTGCCACGGCGACAGCAACATTAATATCTGAGTTATAGCTGATTGCATCGGGAGCATAACTAGCGTTAACTACAGGGTGATTTTTGAGGGTTACGGCGATCGCTTTAGCTAATAGCGCCGTCATCGTTACGCCTTTGGGCTTAATCTGCTTGTACAGAGCATCGAGCGCATCGGTGTTTATTGTATAGGTAACATGGAAAGTCGGCACTTGCAGACTCGTCATCATGTTTTGTACCACTGCCTTTTGGAGAGTGTTAAGCGGTACAGTTTGTCCTGGAGTTGCAGGAGCTTGAACAGGCATACCAGCGGGGACTACAGGCGCAGCATTCACCGCAGGCGCAGCAGGTGCAGTTGCATTGGGAACACCCACAGGAGTTGCAGCAGGTGTAGAAACAGGCTTCCCAGAAGCTTGCTCGACATCTCCCGCCGTAATACGTCCATAAGGACCACTACCTTGAAGAGACTTAAGATCTACACCCATCTGTTTAGCTAATTTTTTAGCTCTGGGAGATGCAACGGTTCGACCACTCGCATTACTATTACCATTACTCGTAGCTACTGTCGCCGTACTAGTTTCTACGGGTGCGGTCACAGCTACTGGTGCAGCTTGTTCAGGCTTACTTCCACCACCCGCATGAGATTCTGCCTGTTTCTTAGCTTCGGCGATTTCGGCTTCGGTTTCTGCTATTAAAGCGATCGCACTACCTACAGGAGCTTCGTCTCCAGCCTGGACTATAATTGCAGCCAGGTAGCCTTCGTTAAAAGATTCTACGTCCATGTCGGCTTTATCCGACTCCACCACGAGGACTGTTTCCCCCTTTTCTACCTTATCCCCAGGAGACTTTGTCCACTCAACAATCTTACCTGTTTCCATGGTGGAACTGAGGGCGGGCATAAATATGTCGTGAATCATAGTGTGCGATCTTGTATTTGTATTTAGTTACCGAATAATTTTGAGCTAGCCATAAACTGTACAATGACAAAACATAGCTTACTCAGATAGAAAAGGCTTAAACCAAAAAAAAAGCCCGTAGCTCAAAATCTGAAGCCTAGCGGAATAATAGGTTTGCAAAATAGCATTTCAAATTCCGACTGAAAAGGGATGTTATTACCCCGATTACAACCTCTGATAATAACATTTATCGTCTCTTCAGCTTAATGCCATATATTAACATTTACCCTTGACGTTACTATCGATACGATAATAACAAGAATTTGTTAATTGCTTACTGAACAAATACCTGTGCTTCGTATTCTGGTAAATCGATCATAATTTGACCATCACCTGCTTCGATATCGTAATTACCAGTCCATTCATGCCACGTGCCGTCGGCAGGGAAATTGGGTACTGCATAGCCGGCTAAATACTGGTCTGAGAAGTTTGCTACCACAACAACGCGAGAACCTTCGTCATTCCAACGCACGTAGGCAAATACCTTTGAGTCTGCATCTTCGTGGAAGAATTCGATATTTTCGGTATAGAGTGCATGGTTATTTTTCCGCAGGTTAATCAAGCCTTGGTAATGAGCAAATAAGCCTTTATTCATATCCCCTGCCAAGAGAGTCCAATCAATCTTACTCGCATCTTGATTGAGAGGATTATAGTCGCCAAATTCTTGACCCATCCACATCATGGGAATGCCTACCGCCGTCATCATCAAAATTGCGCCTAGCTTAACTCGTTTAAAAGCAGCTGCGCCAACAATGCCACGGTTGCCCAGTTCGACCATGACTCTTCTATGATCGTGGTTGCTAAGATAGTTGACCACATTGGTTGCACCCATAAAGCCACTGCGTTTGCAGTCGATCATGTTTTTTAGTTCTTCGACATCATAGCGATCGCCACAAATTTGCGCCATAACGTTAGCATAGAAGCTATAGTGCCAACAGCTATCCATTGGACCATCGATATTGGTGATAGCTGGGTCTTCAGGAATATTTTCAGCAATGTTGATAAATGGCTTAACTCCCGCTTCTTCCTTGGCTTTATTAACTACCCAGTGTAAGAAATCATAGTTGTCAATTTGTTTGGCTGCATCGTAGCGGATACCATCGATGTGGTATTCGTTAATCCAGAAGTCTACGTTCTCGCCAATATATTTCCAGGCTGGTTTGATGTCGTAGTTCTCATCATATTTTTCGTAGTTGAACTCTGGACCCCAGCTATTATCGGGATCTGTAGGTGAGTGATGAAACCAGTAATCATGGTCAATTTGAGTCAGAGGACATTCGGTGTTGGAGTGGTTATAAATCCCGTCGACAATAACTCTAATTCCTTTGCCGTGACACTCATCAATTAGCTGCTTTAATTCAAAAGTAGTTCCGTAGTTGGATTCGGCTGCAAAGAAGTGTTGGGGACTATAACCCCAGCTATATTCCCCTGGGTTTTCTTTAATTGGCATTAATTCGATCGCATTAATACCCAAATCTAATAAATAATCTAATTTATCGATAACGTCTTTGTATCTACCTTTACCATCATCATCGCCGTTTCCGCCCGAAAAATCACCGATATGAAGCTCATAAATGACTAGTTCGTGGTCGGCGGGCAATGGTTTGTCGTCATGTTGCCAAACATAAGTATCAACTATCGGTTCCCCATCTTTGACGGTGATTGTCCCGTTTTGACTCTCTGGATCGATATTAACTGCATAAGGATCGACTACTTCTGTCCACTGGTCTGGTTCAAAAAACCAGCTTAAAGAACGGACTCTAAACTTGTATTGGTGTTCGCCGTCTTCTAGTTCGACTTTAGTACGGAAGTAACCATCTTCTCCTTTTGACATTTCAATGGGTTGCCAATCAGAAAAACAGCCTACTACAGCAGCTTCCTTATTATAGGGAGCAAATAATTTGAATTCGATTAGATTACCCATCTTTAAACAATTCCTTATATTATTTTTTGATAAATATTTATAGTTATTAATATATTTAAGACTGCTGCTTGCAAACATCTACCAAGAGGATGACTCAAGCTTAAAAGTCAAGATATTGTCACAAATATTGATTGTATGGCTATCAAATTTTCGCTGGCAGTAGAGGAGATAGGCGGTCGCTTTTGAATCCGATTTTGATACTTATTTTTGACGACACGATCAATAATTAATCTTCGAGCAGCAATTTATTAGACATTTATCAATCAATAGAGATTGTCAGTCAATTCTAAAATTCTTCGTATCTTGTAATTGGCTGCTGTCTCAGTTTTTCTAGCGTTTCTAAATATTCTTCGCCCTTAATATTCGATTTATCAAGATAGCGATCAATCAAATTTTTTGGTGACATACTGAAAAAATCATCGATATTTACCTGCCAAATCATTCTATTTTCACCTTCATAATATTCGTAGAAGGAAACACTTACAGGATTGCTTTTAACCTGATAGCGGCTGTTGTCAAAAAAAGAAATTAAACTAAGTTTTTGTCTAACACGATGGGTAATCAAGGAGTCTGCACCAGGGGAAGTTAACTGCTCTAAATATTTATCCTGCCAATAGCGGGGTTTCCACTCTTCTTGAAACGCTTGAATGAAAATTTTATTTGGATCGGGAAGGTGTTTGTTATTAGTAAGTAAATAAATATACCAGGCAATAATTGCTCTCAATCTGTCTTCCAGGTCAAAACTGCACGTTTTTAAATAATCATCAATTTCATCTCGCTCAAAATCAATCCCAATTGCCTCCAAACTGGGCTGATAAATCCGAATTATATGGTCTTCTTCCTCTAACCAATCCATAGTCTATTGAGACGTAAAAAGCTTAAACGAGATTCAGATGACGATCAAAGCGATCGCCTGAAAATGAAAGTTATTAGTGGAATTCAGACAAGAGATATAATATTTATAACAATAGTTCCCCAAAGTATTACATGCCCGCAGAACTCCAGACAGAAATCGAACAGGCAGTAGCCAGTCGTCGTAATTTTGCCATTATCTCCCACCCTGACGCGGGAAAAACGACCCTAACAGAAAAACTACTGCTTTATGGGGGTGCTATTCATGAAGCAGG
>JBCBEA010000183.1:0-7600 GCA_038529195.1 Cyanobacteria bacterium J06600_6 | reverse complement strand
TGTTATTTGTTGGTCTTTGAGTAGGTGAACATAGTCAGATGTGAGATAAAAACTTTTTTCCCTCTGCTCCACCTTATCTTGTAAATAATCGCACCCACCTACTTAGTTCTTAGTCCTTGAGTTAGCTCAAGAAGGTATAGAATTACAGGCAACTATCTATTCGCAATCGTAATCTTATGCAAAACGATTTAATTCCCTTTCTGATTGGTATCGGCTTACTAGTAGGCTATTTATTTTTCTCGGCAGCAACCGAAATGGGAACGAAACTACCTTGGAAGAAATAAAAAGACAAATTATCTAACGACTAACGACTAAAAAGGATAAAACCTCGGAGTAAGAGTAACTGTAATCAAAGCAAATAGAATATTTAAAGGAATTCCAACTCGGAGAAAATCGCTAAACTTATAACCCCCAGGTCCATACACCATCAGATTTGTTTGATAGCCGATGGGAGTTGAGAAGCTGGCGGATGCACCCATCATGATTGCAATCGCAAAAGGGGTAAAGTTGACTCCTAAGGTCTGAGATAGAGCTAAAGCGATCGGGAAAACTAACGCTGCTGCTGCGTTATTGGTAATTACTTCCGTAAGCAAGTTGGTGACGACATAGATGATTGCCATCGCTAACCAGGGATTATCACCTGAAAGCTGAATTAAGCTTGTGGCGATCGCTCCTGCTGCCCCTGTAATTTCTAGAGCCTTACCGATACTCAGGGCTGCACCAATCACCAATAAAACCGACCATTCAATGTTACGAAAAGCTCTAATGGATGAGCAGCACCCAGTTAACAACATAACTACTGCTGCTAAAATTGCTGCCTTGAGCATACTTAAGAAGCCAAATGAAGCTAGAATCACCATCATCGCCAGAATCATCATCGCTAAGGGTGCTTTTTCGTGGCGTAGAGGCTCGGAATCGGGAATTCCATTCACTAGATAGAAGTCGTTAGAAATACGCTGTTGAGAGAGGAAATTAGGATTAGCTTCCAGTAACAGAGTGTCCCCTGGTTTGAGACGAATACTACCAATCTTACCTGCCAAGCGATCGCCGTTACGAGCAACGGCTAAGACAACGGCATTATATCGGGTTCTGAATTTTCCTTCTCGAATTGTTTTGCCCAACATCGGACAGGTATTCGACACAACTGCTTCAATTAAGCAACGTTCGGAGCGTGGTGTATCAAGCTTGAAGACTTCATCTGTAGCGGGCTGTAGTCCTCTAAGACGGTGCAAATCGACAATCGAGTCAATCATACCGATGAATACCAGGCGATCGCCAGAGCGTAAAATTTCTTTGGGACTAACCGCAGGGATAATTACCTGTCCACGAATGATTTCGACTACGTATAGTCCAGGCAAGTTTCTGAGACCAGCTTTTTCAATGCTTTTGCCGAGTAAAGTGCTGTCTGGGGGAACTAGCATTTCGACGGTATATTGCCTGACATCGTCGGCTTCACTAATCACAGACTTACGACTGGGCAATGTCCAAGGGTGGGTCGTATATAGATAAATCATCCCGACTAGGGCACAGGGTAAACCCACAACCGCCAGATCAAAAAGCCTCAATCCTGGTAAATCCGTAGAGGAAATCAGTAGACCATTGACAACTAGATTAGTACTAGTGCCGATCAGAGTGCATGTCCCCCCAAAAATTGCTGCATAGCTGAGAGGAATCATTAGTTTGGAAGGACTGATCCGCAGCTTACGCGACCAATCACTAATGACAGGAATAAACATTGCCACAACTGGAGTGTTATTTAAAAAAGCACTCATGCCCATCACGGGAGGCATCATACGTAGCAAGGCTGCATTTTGTCCCTTGGGTAATCCTAAGACTTTCTGGGAAACCCAGTTCATCCCGCCTGTTTGGGTTAGTCCTGTAACGACAATGTAGAGTACGGCGACCGTAATCATCCCTGGGTTGCTGAATCCTGCTAACGCATTTTCTTCCGTGAGAATTCCGCTCACAAATAAAATTGCCGTCCCGCCTAAAAATACAACTTCCGCTGAGAGGTTAGTTAAAGCATTGAGGAAAAAGACAGCGATGGTAATAGCGATCGCCACCCAGGCTTGCCAACCCAAATCGAAGCTAGGAGAAGTAATAAGATAAGAAAAAAATCCGATTAAACAGAAGGTTACAAAACCAATCGAACCAAAAATTGCCCAGTGTTTCCAAGTTTTGAGAGCGAAAATACGGCGTGAGGGTCGTTGCGCTTCCATTATTTAGATTTCCTTAACTTTTGCAGTCGATAAACCAAAGTGTATCATAAAAAATTTTCAAATGTATTGAAATTCAATTTGGATTTGATTCTAAATTTAGATCTGGATTTAAATCTCAATTTTTCGGCGATTGCCACAGAGTTGTCTAAACTTTTATTAGGCAGACAATAATCAGTTATGAACCAAGCCAATAAAAAATCGCGCACCTCGGAATTGACAGATAGTTTAGATAATTTAATTCGACATAATTTTCTGTTTAAAGATTTAGACTCTGCTTTACTTGATAAATATCTAAGCTCCGACCAGCTAGCGAGCGAAAAACTCTACTCAAACCGTCCTGTATATACGGCATTTCGTACTGATGCTGCTTTAGAACACCTCTATGTTGTAATCGATGGTGGACCAATTGTCGTGCGTAGTACACCGTTAGATCGGATTATTGCGATTACCTACGGCAACAGTTGCTTTGGCATGCAAAATTTAGCGCTCAGCTATGGCAAGTTTTCGCGGGCTTTTCCGAGTTTAGTGGAAGCATATAAAACAACTGACGTGATTAAAATCCCTTTGGAGGTAATTCGCCTGATTCATCAAGAGTCTGAATTGTTTCGGCAGCGCTATGGACTGATGTTTGAGCTACAGGAAAAGTTTCAGTATCATTTGCTCAACTGTAGTACCTATCCTCCCCAGGCGGTAGCTGCATTATTGCGAGCTTTGATTTACCAAGAGAGGGAGTTGGGAAACCAGCCTCAGGGAGATGCCTATATCTTTGATTTGCCTGTAGAAGTGATTGCAAAAGCCTGTCAGCTAAACCATCGCACTGTAGAGCAGGTGCTTAAGGGTTTGACTAAGGTCGGCATGTTAAAATCCCACAAGGGACAAAACGATTTGGTAACGGCGATCGATCCAGAGGGGTTAAAAGCAGTATATGGTGCAACTCGCGATAAGGTTGACTGGTGGCCTTTAAAATAAAGACATCAAAAGATTAAAATTGACAATACAAAACTAGCGATCGCCATTAACATCCAGACTAGACGCCGAAGGTAGGCACGACGATTGAAGTTTGATGTCGTGTAAATTTGATGTTCTGAAGATGATTGGCGATTGAGCTGCAAAATTTCTTGGGTGCTGGGCGATTCAAAGATTGGTGCTAGGCTAGCTTTAGAGATGCCAGGACTGGCGGAATTACGGCTGAAGGTTTGGCTTTTAACCTTTCGTTTCCGTCTGAGCTGTTGAGCACGACCTTGAGCGGTTGGCTTGTAAATACTTTTACGATGTTTCTTGAGATAGGTAACTTTTTCCTTGTACTTAACAATCTTGACTGTTTGAATACGATCTACGGCTTGGGTCAATAACTTCGCTTCAATATAAGAATATCCCCTGCCTAAAGAATGAATTGCCTGCTTAAGATCCTGAATCAACGTATCTTTCAGCAGATAGCTAGAAGCACCAGCCTGTAAAGCCTCGGTAACATAGCTTTGCTTTTTGTGGCTAGTCAACACAATTACCTTTGTATCGGGCATGTACTCGCAGATATATTTCGTCGCCACAATACCATTCATCCTGGGCATTTCAATATCAATTAAAACCAAATCTGGCTGCAGTTTAATTGCCTGCTCGATCGCATTTTTGCCATCGGTTGCCGTACCGACTATTTCTATTTCTGGCTCATGTTTTAAAATTGCCTTTATCCCTTCCAGCATCAGGTATTGATCGTCGGCTAGCAAAATTTTGATCATTATATATTGTGTGATTGATCTATAAGCGAGTGGTTTAACGACAAAAGATGACAGATAGATTGTTAGCAGGCATGGGTATCACCTGGTTTAACTTGAGATCTTGTGCCTCGGCAGTGGCAACGACTGACTCCAAGTCTCTTACTCCCCAAAGAGAATTGCGATCGCGCAGAGAGCGATCAAAGCTGGCGTTACTAAGAGCAGTGTGTTGTCCCTGACGTTTATATGGTCCGTAGAGATAAAGAATGCCTCCAGGAGCCAAGATTTCCGCAGCACCCGCAATTAAGCTAAGACAAGCCTGCCAAGGAGCAATATGAATCATATTGATATTAACAATGGCGTTAATCTCTTGGTTTGCTACCTGTTGCTGCCAGTTGTCCTGAGTTACATCAATAAGTAAAGGTGACTCTAGATTATCGATAGAACAAGTATCTTTCCAGCTAACAATGCTCTGCAGGGCACCAGCATGACAGTCAGAAGGAATCCAGCGACATGATTGTAGCCTGTCCGCGAAGAAAATGGCATGTTCGCCTGTCCCACTGGCAATTTCTAGGATATTACTATGATCTGGTAAGACTTCTGTAAGAATCTTGAGAATTGGCTCGCGATTACGTTGGGTAGCGGGGGCATATTGTCTGGCATCCATGAATCGATTGTTGCTAGAAAAGAGGTGCATGGACTAGCTATTCTATATTAAAAGTCAAAACTTCTAATTATTTATGTCTATTCCTTTAGAATCACCCGCCGAACAGATCAAAGTAATTGAGGCTAACGCCGATAAAATTGCTGGAGTTGCTCGTGATGGCTATCGTATTTTTGATGAGAAAGGTACGATTGTAATTTCGAGACAGTTTGAAAATGAGAATCTATTATTAGAAGATTGGCAGATAAAATACAAGCCAATGACGATGCTGGAGAATACGATCAGCGATTGGCGAGAGTCGGGATTGCAGCAGTTAATTATTAAACACAATCCTGAAACATCAGTTATCTGTACTTTTCTCTATCCCGACGGCGCTCATAATAGCTATCATTTTGGTCGTGAGTAACTGTAACGATTCAGGGTAATTAAAACTATTGCAGGCAGTGCATGACGGAAACAATTTCCTATTCGAGTATTATTCTTTCGTTCAATAGAGCTTTACTAGGTGAAGTAACTGAGAATCTTATGGCAATAATTTGTGACTGGAACGATTCGCATATAAATATGCGCTGCTATTTCTCAACGGAAGCAAGCGATATCGATATTGATTCTATTGAATGCGTGGCAACGGAAGTAGCTGCCGATTTTTCCGCACACGGCATTGATGTTGAATACTTCACTATCGATTTATCACAGCCTGTAGATAACCAGAGTCTTTTTTCTCAACGTCTAGATGTATATGATCGCTCAACCTGGATTTTCAGTAGAAGAGAATTACAAGACTACGGAGATTAACAGCCATAGATAACAATATTCGAGGAATATTTTAAAGAAATAGAGAGATATTTAAAAACAAGCGATGGCTCACTACGATCAATCGCTAACCATAAACTATAAACCTGCTAAAGACTTGCGGGATATCCAGCCTAATCTACCCGTCTCGTTAAACCTAACTTTCTGCATCTTCTCTGTTTGTTCGATAATCGTCACTTCTTCTCCCTCTTCGGCAAAACCAATTTCAACGTTTTGATTTTCCATCGCTTCTAATAGATTGCCCGTATCGAGGGTTTCGTCTTTGATATACATTACCGCTGTTTTTTTGGAAGTTCTCACCGCAGGAGAGATTGTTGTCTCTTTTTCCGAAGCGTTGCTATGGCGATCGCCAGGCTGATTAACAAGATTCAGGCGACTGTTACTTTCATCTGCAACCAGAGAGTTATTGGGAGTCCATTGGGCGATCGCAGGGTTGTGTGCCAAAAAACCAACAATACTAGTTACGATAACTGTGATAGTACCAGCGACTGTAGAAATTTTCATTAATATTAATTTTTATAGGTTACGCAAAATTATATACGTTAGTATTGCCAGTCTTAAGTACCAGTAATATTTGTGTTTAATATTTGCCTACTGACGGACTAGCAGGCTGTGTAGCCTTTGGCTGGCTATTCAACAAATCGCCTAATGTTAAGCGATAAGTATTTCTCATTTTTAAAGACAATTGACTAAACAATGACTCAACGCATTTTAATTTGGTATCGCAACGACTTAAGAGTTCACGACTTATTAGCACTAGATGAAGCAGTGCAGCAGGGGGCGGAGATTATTCCCGTATATTGCTTTGACGATCACCTGTTTGGGGAGACAAAATTTGGTTTTCCGAAGACAGGTAACTACCGCGCCCAGTTTTTAATTGAATCGGTAACAGACTTACGTAATAGCTTGCAGAAACTAGGTAGTAATTTGGTTGTGCGTCGGGGTTTACCAGAAGAAATTATTCCTGCGATCGCCGAACAGTTAAAGATAGATGCTGTTTCCTATAGTAAGGAGGTCACATCGGAAGAAAAGCGAGTCGAGAAGAAGTTACGCAAAGCTCTAGCGACAAAAGGAGTTAAGGTTAATACCTACTGGGAGGCGACTTTATATTTGCCCGAAGATTTGCCTTTCGGGATTAAGCAAACTCCAGAGTTGTATACCAACTTCCGCAAGCAGGTAGAAAAGAAATCCGAAATTAATGAGGCGCTACCCGCACCAACTAAATTACCGTCTCTACCCGACATAGACGCAGGAGAAATACCCACGTTAGATGATTTTGGCTTATCTGTACCTGAATTTGACGAACGGGGAGTATTGAGGTTTAAGGGGGGAGAAACAGAAGCGATCGCCCGTTTAGAAGATTATTTCTGGGAGCAAGACTGTCTGCGGAAATATAAGGAAACTCGCAACGGTATGTTAGGGGCAAACTATTCCTCTAAGTTTTCTGCATGGCTAGCGTTAGGCTGTATTTCTCCTCGATATATTAACGATCGCGTGATTGAATACGAAGCCAAAAGAGTTAAAAATAACTCTACTTACTGGCTAATCTTTGAACTGATCTGGCGCGACTTTTTCCGCTTTATTGTGGCAAAACACGGCAACCAGGTATTTAAGATTGAGGGAATGCAGGGGGTAGAAATTCCTTGGAAGCAGGATTGGCAAAGATTCGACCTTTGGCGCGAAGGTAAAACAGGCTATCCCTTGATAGATGCGAACATGCGCGAACTAGCAGCGACGGGCTTTATGTCTAATCGCGGACGGCAAAATGTAGCTAGCTTCCTGACCAAAAACCTCGGTATTGACTGGCGCATGGGGGCAGAATGGTTTGAATCGGTGCTGGTTGACTATGATGTCTGTAGCAACTGGGGTAACTGGAATTACACTGCAGGGGTAGGTAACGATGCGCGAGGCTTCCGTTATTTTAATATTGCCAAGCAGACTAAAGACTACGATCCGCAAGGAGAATATATTAAGCATTGGCTCCCAGAATTGGAGTCTTTACCAGGGGACAAGGTGCGCGATCCTGGGAAGTTGAACAAAGAAGAACAAAAGCGTTATGGAGTGCAGCTAGGGGTTGACTATCCTCGTCCAGTGGTGGACTTCTTTAAGTCGGTGAAGGCGAATGAGAAAGTGTATCAGAGTGCAGTTGGTTAAGGTTTACCTCACCCCCAGCCCCCTCCTACTAGGACAGG
>JBCBEA010000182.1:0-7609 GCA_038529195.1 Cyanobacteria bacterium J06600_6 | reverse complement strand
CCTTAGTTTACGCTGCTGCTGACGTGATGGTAGTCTCCTCGCTGCAAGAAGCCTTCGGACAGACCGCATCAGAAGCCCTGGCCTGTGGTACACCAGTCGCCGCCTATCGAGCTACAGGGCTTAAAGATATTGTCGAGCATCGGCAAAATGGCTACTTAGCCGAACCTTTTTCGATTGAAGATTTAGCGCGGGGCATTAGCTGGATTTTGACCGACTCCAGGCGGCAGCATCAACTATCAATAGCAGCTAGAGCTAGTGCTGAGAGAGAGTTTGGTTGGCAGCTTCAGGCAAGTCGCTATCAAACTTTATATCAAAAAATCTCTGATAGATCGGACTGAACTTTCTTGATGACCAACTTTTACCCCAACTCTTTTATTCCAACTTAGGAGCAAGTAGATACTTATGTTTAAAATCGGTATTTTAACCTATCACTATTCAGTTAACTATGGTGCAGTGCTACAGGCTTATGGTCTGTATCAATTTCTCACGGCGAGGGGCTATGAAGCAGAATTTATCGACTATCGACCGGTGACGGCTCGTGATTCCAACCTCAAATACCTTTATTTTCGGGGGCAAAAGCTGATTAATCCTTTGTTGCTAGTCAGCGGGACAAAAAAGATGCTCAAGCTCAATAAATTCTGGAAATCCCAGATTAAAATGAGCACTAAAACTTACTATACTCGCCAAGAACTAAAAGCAGCAGCAGCAGATTATGACGCGGTAATTACGGGTAGTGATGAAGTCTGGAATATCGACAATAGTATGCTCGAATATGGCCAAGATCGCTCCTTCTTTTTAGATTTTATCGATGGGAAACAGGTTGCCAAACTCTCCTATGCCGCCAGCTTTGGGGGGACAGTAAAACTCGGTAAATTACAGTCAGAGATTTATCGTCTATTTGCCGATTTTCAAACTATTTTGGTGCGGGATGGCAACAGTCAAAGACTGGTGGAGTCGGGGGGCTTTGAAGCGGATAAGGTGCTAGATCCCACTTTAATTGCTGACTTCGGGGAGATTACTGCTCCACCGCCCCTCGAGCAACCCTATATCTTGCTCTACGGTAGCTTTTCGCTCGAACAGGGAGCCTGCATTACCGCTTTAGCTCAGGCAAGAAAGCTCAAAATAGTTGCTATAGGTGCAAGACCAGGGAAATGGCAGCCCCCCAACAATATTCTGGAAGTCAGTCCTCAAGAATGGCTAGGATATTACGCTGGGGCTAGTTTTGTATTTACCAACTATTTCCACGGTACGATTTTCTCGATTATTTTTCGTAAGCCATTTATTAGCTTTGATCGTCCAGAAAAGTCGATTAAGGTCAGAGATCTGTTGACAGATCTCAAGCTCGAACAGCGAATTGTGACCGAGGCACAGCTAGGAAATCTTAACTGGGATGATTATCTCGAGCTGGAGCTAGATACAGATAATTTAAACCAAAAAATTGCTCGTTCTCAAACATTACTGTTAACAGCGATCGCTAAGGTTAAGACGGCTGAGTTAGTAGAGTCGCCATAACTTCCGTGCTGGCTAGCAAAATATTTCAACTCCAAGCTGAATCTAGCTGAATCTAATTCAATTAAAAAATCAATAATTAAAAATCAATGGTTGCTCTTAAAAATATTGCACCTAATTTTATCAAGCAGTCTCCCCTGCGGGACTACTACTATAACTGTTTATTTATAATTAACCTGTTTAAGAACTATAGCTATGATTTTCAACGCTTTTTAAGCTATTCGGCAACTCAACAGCCCTACAAAACTAAGCAGAGACACCAGGGGCGGATTACGGCTCACTATCACCAGATTGAAAAAGGTCTATCTCTACAGCACACCCGCGTTGGCTTTGGTAAAGAAGTGGTACGTCACTTAGTGAAAATGCTGCAAACCTATCAGCAAAACTATGGTGCGGACGAACTGACTCAGATAGCTCTAGATACTCTCTTTGCCTACTACAAATTTAATTTAGAGGCTGGTCATGATAATTCAGAACTCTACCAACAGCTAATCGCCCTCAAGCAGATTGATAGCCGTGAGTTAGGGAAAGTGGGTGGCACAATTTCTGTAACCAAAGAGCAGATTCATCAGGCGATCACTGGAGATTTTAGCGAGTTTGTCCAGGCGCGTCACAGTATCCGCCAGTTTGATACGATCAAGACTGTAGACCCCAAGACGATTGAACAGGCAGTCGCCATGGCGATTCAAACTCCCTCTGTCTGCAATCGTCAAACCTGGAAAGTATACAGCTATAGCGATCGCGAAGCTAAAAAGCGAATTTTGGCGTATCAAAATGGTAATCGTGGTTTTGGGGAGAATGCCAGTCAAATTCTAATTGTTACCAGCGACCTCAACTATTTTATGACTCCGGCTGAGCGACATCAATGCTTTATTGACGGCGGGATGTTTGCAATGTCTCTGGTTTATGCTCTACATTCTTTGTGTGTGGGTACTTGTTGCCTAAATTGGTCGGCTGACTATAAGCGAGATTTAGCTCTAAAAGCCGAGGCGCAAATTTCGCAGGCTGAGTCAGTAATTATGATGATCGCCGTTGGTCATCTACCAGATAATTTTGTTGTGGCAAGCTCTCCCCGCAAGAAGTTATCAGAGATACTAAATATTCAATGACCGAATTATCATGGCATAGCTTAAATTTTGCTGGTTTAAACCTGCTGGTCAAACAACAGTTAAAACGAAAATTCATTAAAACTGTTACCCTCGACCAATTAAATCTGCCCGAACCAGAAGTGATGGTGGCGTTGCCTGAGGTTATTGATACACCCGAAGCTTTGACTATGCCTTTTTCTCAAAATAAGAGAAATTGGCGAAAATCCACCTATGCTTCTTTAACAGCTAAGACCGTAGTTTTAGCAAATGTAATTTATGTTCCCGAATATAACATTGTACTCACACCTCAAAAACAGATTATTACTGATTCATTTACCCCAGTTAAATCTCAGAACGAATTTAAACTTAGTTATTTATATGGCAGAAAAATTCAGAAAATTTCAGGCTACTGCACTCTAATCCAGCAGCTATCTAATAATTATTATCATCACCTGAACGAAAACATCCCCCGATTTTATTTATCCTGTTGCCATCCAGCCATTGCTGCTGCGAAGTCGGTTAAGTTAATTTGTGGCGAACCAATTTGGGATAATTTTTTTTTGCCTGAGCTAATTCCGAAAAGAGTTCAGCCACTTAGGCTTGAGCCAGGACGCAACTATCGCCTAGAAAAGCTGTGCTTGACAACTTTTATGACTCAAGACGGCAATGGTCATTTCCCTCAGAAAGTCCGAGCCGAAATTTTTACGCGCTTTTTGCCCCAGCGTCCGCCGCGTCCGCAGCATCACATTTATATTTCTCGGGCTAAAGCTCCCTTAGGTCGCCATATAGCGAATGAAGCGGCATTACTCAAAGCTTTAACTCCCCTGAAATTTAAAAAATATATTTTAGAAGATATGCCATTTTCACAGCAGATAGAGCTGTTTTACGATGCCAAAATTGTTGTCGCACCCCATGGCGCTGGGTTGAGCAATCTTTTGTTTGGGAAACACCTAAAAGTACTAGAGCTGTTTTCTCAACCTACTGTTACTCCCCACTATTATTATTTAGCCAAATCAATGGGACATGAATATCGCTATTGGTGTTCCCCACAGCACTGCGATCCCTACAGTAACTTCACCGTAGAAATAGAGCAGGTTCAAAAGTTACTCGCAGATTGGTTGGCTGCCAAATCACAAACTTTTAAATTAACTGATTATGAAATTAACTCTCGAACAACCAAAAGCGATCGCGAGCCAAAATAGAGTGATGCTTTTTGACCTAGCTTTAGGTGGTCATCATGGCAACTATATTCGCTATCTAATCGATTACTGGCATGAGCATAATCTGGCTGGTAATTTGGACATTGTGGTTTTGCCGCAGTTTCTCGAATTTCATCATGATGTGGTGGAGACGATCACGAACTTCGCCAATGAGCGGGTGAAGATAATTCCCCTACAGCCAGAAGAAGCCGCTAATCTCCAGCCCAAAAATTCTTTTAAACAGCGCGCTAGGCGTAATTTTCAGGAATGGGATCTCCTGTGTCGCTACGCTCAGCTTCTTCGAGCTACCGAGTGTTTGATCATGTATTTTGATACCTGCGAACTACCTCTAACCGTAGGTAAAGCTGCTCCCTGTCCCGTTTCAGGCATCTATTTTAAACCGACTTTTCACTACGGCACTCTGGCTCGCGATTGCCCTAGCCGCAGAGAAATAATTCAGCGATGGCGGGAAAAACTCACCTTAAGCAGAATTCTGCGTCATCCTCAACTAAAAACCTTGTTTTGTCTAGATCCTCTAGCAATTGAGCCACTGAAACAGTTTCAGCCCCAAGCCAACATTGTCTATTTACCAGATCCTGTTGAAGTCGCAGCACCAGCCATTGAAATCGAGACCTGGAAAGATAATTTGGGGATCGAGCCTAACAGACTGGTATTGATGTTTTTTGGCGCTTTAGATCGCCGAAAAGGTCTCTATCAGCTTGTCGAAGCACTATCGGTACTGCCGCCGGAAATCTGCCGTCATTTAAGCATATTATTGGTCGGGAAGGGAAATAGCTCAGACCTGAGCCAGATCGAACCGCAGCTAGCTCGACTAAAGAAGGCTACTCCCTTACAGATTATTCAGCATTACCAGTTTGTATCTGAATCAGAAGTACAGGGCTATTTTCAGCTAGCAGATTTAATTCTCGCTCCCTATCAGAAGCATGTGGGCATGAGCGGCATTCTGTTATTGTCAGCAGCAGCAGGTAAGCCAGTCCTAAGTTCTGACTATGGTCTGATGGGAGAACTAGTAGCACGTTATGACCTAGGCATGAGCGTAGATGCCAACTATCCCTCAGAGATTGCTTTAGGCATAACTCAGTTTGTTCTAACCTATCCCCAACTGGCAGCAGATCAACCACGAAGACAGCAATTTGCCCGAGAGCATTCGATCGCTGAATACGCTACCGCAATTTTTCAAAATATATCCATCCCATCATCAACATGAACCTAGTTAGAAAGATAATCACCCAAATCCTGAAGCAGTTTAACTTTGAACTGGTCTATGCAGGAACTGATTTTAGCGTTCGCGATTTTGTCGCCAACGACTATGGAATCAAATCTCACCTAGGTCATCTGCTAGAGCAGCTCGAAATTGATTGTGTGCTAGACATTGGTGCAAATCGAGGGCAGTACGGGCAGATGCTTCGCTCCATTGGCTATCGAGGCTGGATCGTTTCCTTTGAGCCAGTAAAGCAGAGCTATCAGGCTTTATCAGCGATAGCAAATCATGATTCTCAATGGATAACCTATCAACTGGCGCTGGGGGCAACCAATCGACAGACTCAGATCAATCTTTTTGATAATTCATTTCTCAACTCTTGTCTACCGCCCAATCCTGATCAAGAATTATTCTGGGATGAAATGAAAAGTAATCGTCAAGAAACAGTTGAAGTCAGAACTCTAGACGGTATATATCCCGAACTTGTTGCCCAGGTAGGTAGAGATCGCCGTTTATTGCTCAAGCTTGATACTCAAGGATACGACCTCGAAGTTGTCAAAGGAGGTCAAGAATCTGTGGCTCAGGCACTATGTGTGCAGTCAGAGGTGGCGTTTGCCCCCATCTATCATGATAATCCTACCTATCAGGATGTCTTGGCGACTTTTGCAGCTTTAGATTTTCACGTGACGAACTTTTTTCCTAACTTAGGGGAAGATCGGGGTTTGGCTGCGGTGGATATGGACTGTTTTCTGATTGCTCGACGGGCTTTACAAGGTCATCAATCACCGACTGCACGAGTTAAAGAATTCGCCTCATGAAACCTACCGTTTCGGTGATTATCCCTGCCTACAATGCCATGAATTATCTACCAGAGGCGATCGCCAGCGTGCAAGGGCAGACCTGGAAAGATTATGAGCTATTGATCGTTAACGATGGCAGCACCGACAATCTAGTTAATTGGGTTGCGGGGATACAAAAACGAGATAGTCGGCTCAAACTGCTTTCTCAGACTAATCGGGGCGTATCTGCCGCCCGTAATTTGGGTATTGCTCACAGCCAGGGCAAATATATCGCCTTTTTAGATGCTGACGATTTGTGGTCATCTACCAAGTTAGAACAGCAGGTGGCATGTCTTGATCGCAATCTCTCAGTTGGTTTAGTCGATACCTGGATTTGGTTTGCCGATGAAGCGGGCTGTCCTCTGTTTAGTGGTGGAGTAGATTATCCCGTGGGTAAAGTTTGGCAGCGACTATTAACCGAAAATCTAATTTTCTGCGGTAGCAGCCCCATGATTCGCCGAGAATGTTTTGAAACAGCAGGACAGTTCGACTCAGAACTATTTATGGCGGAAGACTGGCATATGTGGGTGCGCCTCGCGGCTCACTATCCTTTTCAAGTAATTAAATCGCCTTTGGTACGCTATCGCCAGGCACGGCAAAGTGTTTCTCATCGCGGTCGAGAAAGCCTAACGAAATGGCAAAATTATGCCCTGGCGATCGAGAAAGTTTTTCAAAGTGTGCCGCCCAATCTTCAGTCCCTCAAACGCCAGGCTTATAGCAATGCCAGTCTGTATATGGCAAAAATAGCCTACGACGATTGCCAGTATCGGCAGAGCGTATTTTTTGGCTGGCAGTCCTTAAGTTATACCCCCAAGCTCTTATTTTCTCTTGACTATTGGCGTTTTAGCCTCAAGGCTATTTTAGGCTCTGGCTCTGTTCTGCTTCACTCCGCTCCCAGCCAATCGTGATCGCTGCTCGAGCTTCAATCAATCAAACTAACAGGAATATAACCGATGTCACTTCCCATTGCTTTTGTCATGTGTACCGAGGCTGGCGGACTAGAACAGGAATCTCTGCTGATGGTAGAGAGCCTGCGAAGGTTTGCTGGGGCGATGAAAGATACCCCAATTTATAGTTACCAGGTGAGAGAAGGAAAAGATGTCTCGTCTGCAACTATTGCCAAACTTGAGTCTTTTGGTGTCAAACATCAAAAAGTCGTGCTGAACACCAAATATCCTGACTATCCTTTGGCAAACAAACCCCTACTGGGGGCATATGTTGAGCAAAATTTGGCGGCGGAGATTATCGTCTTTCTCGATAGCGATTTAGTCTTCTTCCGTGAGCCTCAAGAGTTCTGGCTGCCTCCTGACTATGATATTGGGATTCGTCCCGAACACGAAAAAATGATCGGCTCTGAGGGGGCGGAAGATGCCAACGATAGCTACTGGCAGCATCTTTATAGTTTGGCGGGAGTAGTTGAACCGCAGTATGTGACCACCACCGTCGATCGCCGTCAGGTAAAGGCGTTTTGGAACTCGGGGGTCGTTGCCGTCAGGCGCAAGGCAGGAATTTTTACTGCCTGGCTGAAAACCTTTAGTCAGCTAGTCGAGCCAGGAATTACCGTCAATCAGGCAAATTTCTACTACGAACAGTCATCCTTATCGGCAACAATCTGCGCTCAGAATGTCAAGATCTGGAATTTTTCCCCTGGCTATAACTATCCAATTCATTCTCATAACAATCTGATTGAGGCGGAACGTAAACATAGTCTGGCAGAAATTGTCTGCATTCACGACCACTTTTACCGTTCGC
>JBCBEA010000181.1:0-7659 GCA_038529195.1 Cyanobacteria bacterium J06600_6 | reverse complement strand
TAAATATAGTTTAAACTATATTTAGAAAGCTAATCATAAAACTATTTATCGACAGCAGCGAACCAATGTTCTTTGGCATCAAGCATAAATTACTTGCCAGATTCTTGACTTTTCCAACCAGCCTTTATCGCTTCTCGAATACATAAAGCAATCTCGGATGGTAACACAGGTTTGCCAAACTCCACCTCAAAAAAGCAGGCGCTCATATGAATCCTCTCAAAATTTGTTGCTAGGATAGAGCCATTTTTATGATCTTTTTCATGGACCGCTACTATCAAGCCAGGATAGCCATCTTCATGATTATAATTGGGTTTGTTAGGATATCTCCATTCATCAAATTGCCAATTCTTGGTTGAGTTTTAGCAAAAAACTCGGCTGCTTCTTGTTGAGTCCATTCATGCTTTTTAATGTATTTCTGCAAATCTAAAATTTGATCTGCTCTAATCTTAAAATTAGCGCTTTCTTCTGCTTCAAAACCAAGATCCTCAAAAACATTATCTTGCCCTTTAATCACTATTTTCTTGACGATATTACTGTTTGACAGCGTTGTTGTCCTAGTTCGAGATCTTGTTTAGAAGTCTTCTGAGTTTTCTGATTAAATGAATGGAATACAACATAAACCGCTTCAGAGAACTGTGCAATATAGAAAAGGCGATAAGCTTCCGCTGTTTTAATTCTAATTTTTTTTAAATGTTGTTCGTTGATTCTAAGAAAAGAAAAAGCGATCGCTTTAAGCACATCTCTTATGATTAAAGAAGTATCAGCCTAGTCAGCTTGGAAGATGAATACCTACACGTTGAATTTAAAACCCCTAGCGCCGAAAATTACCGTCGAGCATTTTGAACAGCTATGTCAATTAAATCCTGAACTAAGACTAGAAACTAACGATCGCGGAGAATTAATTGTTGCGTCTCTCTCTGGTTTTCAAACAGGGATATATAATGCCGAATTAACTGCACAGTTTGGAATTTGGAATCAGCAATATAAATTGGGTATTGTTTGTGATTCCTCTACAGGCTTTATCTTGCCTAATGGTGCAATTCGATCGCCTGATGTTAGCTGGATTGCTAAAGAAAGAGTTGCAAGATTTAGTAAGGAAGAAAAGCGCAAGTTCTTACCTCTGACACCAGATTTTGTATTGGAGTTAATGTCTCCCAGTGATAATTTGCAAGATGCTCAAGCGAAGATGAAAGAGTATCAAGATAATGGCGTAAAGTTAGGCTGGCTAATTAACCCTGAGTTGCAACAAGTAGAGATATACAGTTTGGGACAAGCAGTGAAAGTTGTAAATAAGCCTGCTGTTCTTACAGATGACGATCTTTTACCTAATCTAATTGTCGAACTAGATTTTATTTGGCAGTAAGAACACAAAATATAGTGCAGAGTATAATTTTAGGATTTTAAAGCGATCGCCTTACAGATACATTCGCTCTACAAACCTCTTCAAATAGTTAACGAAAATAGCCGTCAATATTTCTGTTGTCATCGTCGATAAAATAACGCAAGATGTTGATGGCGATCTTTTATGCTGTGAACCATCGATAGTTATGATTTTGCATAATTTTAAATCAGTTAATTTTATCTTCAAATCCTTATTTTTAAATAGGCTTTCTTGGCTATCGGCGCTACTTTGGTTATTAACCATACTGCCAGCGCAGGCAATTGACCTAAAAGTAGCGATTAAGAAGCAAGTCGATAGTGTAAAAATTGGCAGTTCGACCAATGCGATCGTTAAGGATGCTGCGGGTAAGCAATTAGGGAAACTTAACCCGATGTCTGCTTTGCCTGCGGAATTAAACGGGGATAAAATTACTCTTGCCGATCGCGTTGGTGCAAGAGAATTAATTATCGAACCCGAAGATGGTGGTTATGTTTGGATTGGAGATCGCTGGTATCGAGGTACAACCCAGTTAATTCTCCAGGAAAACGGTATTACGGCAATTAATCATGTCGATATCGAACAATATTTATATAGTGTGGTGGGTGCAGAAGCAGTTTCTAGCTGGCCAATCGAAGCTTTAAAGGCTCAGGCGGTAGCTGCACGTTCTTATGCCTTATACAAGCGCAACAAGGAGTCGAACGGGATTTATGACGTTGATACGACCATTGGCACCCAGGTTTATAAAGGTCTAGACACCGAATATACGACTACTCATGAAGCGGTAAATAGTACCCTGGGTCAGATTATGACCTATGACAATGAGGTGATTCTCGCTGCGTTTCATTCTTCTTCAGGAGGATACACCGAAAATGTCGAAGATATTTGGACTTCTCCCCTACCTTACCTAAGAGCCGTGGTGGATTACGATCATGAATCTCCTGTATTTGAATGGCAACAGGTAATTCCTGTGAGTCGGATTAAAAATTTAGTAGCGGGAATCGGCAAAATAAAGGGTTTACAGCCTGCTAAAATAACCCCTCGTGGTCGTGTAATTACGATGCAGGTAACAGGCGATCGCGGTAGCACAACCGTCAGCGGGAAAGATTTGAGAAAAGTACTCGACCTCCGCAGCACTCTATTTCGCGTTTCTACTGATGGAGAAAATCTACGTATCAAAGGTCGTGGTTTTGGGCATGGACTGGGTTTGAGCCAGTGGGGCGCTTATTATCTGGCACAGCAGGGAATTAGTTATCATCAAATCCTGGCACATTATTATCAGAGTGCTAATTTGACTAGATTAGAACCGTAAATAAATTAGTTGTTTTGAGAACCTACATTACATTTGTTATCTCGCCAGTACGAAAAAAGTAATGCTGCCAAGTAAGATCTTGATGTTGTAAATCGATCTGATAGCCAAACCCAAACCCGATGGGTTAAAAATGTGTATTGCTGCTGCATAACCTTTTTTGACGCTGTAAATCTTGACGCTCAAATTTCTTTACTATGTCTAATAGTTCTCCTGTCGCCGATATGACTCGATCTCCACGCATTTTAGTAGTCTCAGTTCGTGGATTTCGTTTCCAAGCAGCCAACTGTTGTATTTACGAACTAGAGGACTTGCTAATAGATCTTGAGTCAGCGCAGTTACATATTCCCATTCCCAATCGCGGCTATAAATTAGGCTGCAAGGTACATCGTGGCATCAAATATCTCGGCGGTTCGGATAATATTGCATCCCAGGTTGCTCCTTTCCCCCAAGAATTAGTCTTAGAACAGGAATACGACTTGCTTTTTGCAGTTTTGGATAACCCATATCAGTTTCACCTCCTCGAATCAATTAAAGGCTGGCGAGAAAAATGTAAACACACTGCCTGTTTTATTACTGAGATGTGGCTACCCGATTTAGAAGCCAAGCGACTGTTTCGAGAACCCTGGTCAAGTTTTGAGCGCGTCTTTCTAGGCGTTACTCAATGCGTCGAAGCCTTAAACAAGTTGATTGAGCCACCCGTCAGCTATGTTCCCCCTGCCGTAGATACCCTGCGTTTCTCTCCCTATCCCAATCCTCCCAAGCGCTCAATTGATGTTTCTTATGTTGGCAGGCGATCGTCAAATATTCATAACGCTCTAATCAAAAGAGCTAGTCAAGATAACTTTTTTTACTATCACGATACTCTCAAAGGCAAGCTAGAAATTCGCAATCCGAGAGAACACCGCCTTTTGCTCGCCAACCTTTTTCAGCGCAGTCGCTACAACATCACTAACTACGCTAAATTTAACTCCACAGTCGAAACTGGCGGAACGCAGGAAATTGGCTATCGCTTTTTTGAAGGTGCAGCAGCAGGAACGGTTTTGGTCGGCTTACCTCCTGCGGGAGAGGCTTTCCCTCATTATTTTGACTGGGAAGATCCAATTATTAAAGTTGATTTATCAGGTACAGATGTTGTTAAGGCGATCGCTCAACTAGATGCTCAACCTGATCGGTTAGAACGTATTAGTCGTCGAAATGTCGCAAACTGTCTGCTCAAGCATGATTGGTCGTATCGCTGGAGAGACATGCTGGCAACTTTTGATCTAAAACCCAGTGCGAAAATGATTGATCGCCAGAAATATCTACAGGAATTAGCTTACGAAATCCTCAAAGAAACTGATAGTTAAACCTAAACAGTTAGTCCCTCGCAATTAGCATTACCTATAAATATATCGAAAGAGATATATTGATTTTTTATATCAGTAGCTTATTTTTCTCAATAATAATCTTTCTCAAACTTAGCCAGAATAAGCTTTTGCTGACTATACGAATAGAGAATAAACTTCTATTTTGACTGGTGTAAAGATTCAACAAACCTTCATTATTTTCAAATAAATAATGTTCTTAACAAAGGTTAATATATTATACTTTTATTAACACAAAAATCTTTACATAAAGAAATTAAACAATGGTAGCTCATTTTCCCTGGCTTACCGCGATTATCTTTTTACCTCTATTAGCTGCTCTAGCTATCCCTTTTATTCCCGACAAAGATGGTAAAACCGTTCGTTGGTATGCTCTCAATGTCGGCATTATAGACTTTATCCTGATGGGATACGCCTTCTGGAACAACTACGATGCCAGTAGCGCACAATTTCAGCTAGCAGAAAGCTATAGCTGGATTCCCCAATTAGGAGTTAGCTGGTCAGTATCAGTAGATGGTATATCTGCACCTCTAGTATTGTTGGCAGGATTTGTGACAACCTTGGCAATGCTATCGGCTTGGCAAGTAGATCGTAAACCTCGCTTGTTTTACTTCCTGATGCTGGTCTTGTACTCAGCACAGATTGGGGTTTTCGTGGCTCAGGATATGCTGCTATTCTTCGTTATGTGGGAGCTAGAGTTAGTTCCTGTGTATCTACTAGTTTCTATCTGGGGTGGCTCAAAGCGTCGCTACGCAGCTACAAAATTTTTACTTTATACCGCAGCAGCTTCAGTTTTCATTCTAATTGCAGGTTTAGGTATGGCTTTCTATGGCGACAACCTAACCTTTGATATTGCTGCTCTGGCTCTTAAGGATTATCCTCTAGCGTTGGAACTATCTCTGTATGCAGGATTACTAATTGCCTTTGGCGTTAAATTGGCTATTTTTCCACTACACACTTGGTTGCCAGATGCTCACGGAGAGGCTTCTGCTCCTGTCTCAATGATTTTGGCAGGCGTGCTATTGAAGATGGGTGGTTACGGTTTGATTCGTTTCAATATGGAGTTGCTAACCGATGCTCACATTTATTTTGCCCCCATATTAGCAACCCTGGGTGTTATCAATATTGTTTACGGTGGCTTTAGCTCTTTTGCTCAGACAAATATGAAGCGTCGTCTGGCATACTCCTCCGTCTCTCATATGGGATTTGTTCTAATTGGAATTGCCTCCTTTACTGATATCGGTACCAGTGGTGCAATGCTGCAAATGCTTTCCCACGGTTTAATTGCATCTGTACTGTTCTTCCTAACTGGAGTGACTTACGATCGCACTCACACTTTGTTTATGGATCGCATGGACGGTGTAGCCCTGGTCATGCCGAAAGCCTTTGCCTTATTTACCGCAGCAGCGATGGCATCTCTAGCTTTACCTGGAATGAGTGGTTTTGCTAGTGAAATAGCTATCTTTGTTGGTATGGCGACGAACGATGTTTACAGTCCAACCTTTTCGACAGCAATGATTTTCCTCGCAGCGATCGGAATCATTATGACTCCTATCTATCTGCTATCGATGTTGAGACTAGTGTTCTTTAACTCGAATGAAGCTTTGGCTTGTGATGTAGACCAGGCAAAAATGAAAAAGCCCACCAACGAACCAGCGGTATGTTTTGGTAACAGTTGCGCTCTACCGGGTGAGGCACCTTTCGATGATGCTAATCCCAGAGAAATCTTTATCGCAGCCTGTTTCCTGGTCATGATTGTTGGTATCGGACTGTATCCTAAGCTCTTTACACAAATGTATGACGTGAAGACTGTAGCGATTAACGCTAATGTCCGAGAATCTCAGGTGGTCATAGCCCAACAAAGGCAGCTTACTCTCGCTCAAGCACCTACAATTGGTGAGTCAGTCAAGTAACTAACAGCCATTTTCAATACTTCTTTTAAAAAAGAGCGATCGCCGTTTTACTATGGAGCGATCGCTCTTTTTTATTGATGACACTAAATCCGATTACCAACACGGGAGAAAATGCTTTTGTCAATTGAGTCAAAATAGTTATAACTTTTCTGACTACATGCGGCACAGACGAGCGACTTGCGCTCCAGTCTTCCGAAGGAAGACGATGAGGAGGACAGCTTCTTTGTCATGTCGATTTGCGCTCCCCCCCGTTTAACGAAGATCGTCGCAGAGATTTTCGTCTTCGACACTGGGTGCGAAACTCCGTGCTTTTACGACTTACTCAACATTAAAGTGTTGTTTTAGAACAGGATTTAGTACCACAGGCTCTAGGATACCCAAGCAATAAAAAACGCTTTTCCGAAGAAAAGCGCGATCAGCTTAGTGAGCTAAGAAGATTTAATTTGAATTTCTAACCGTTGATTGCAGGTGCCGTTAGCGCCACAGGTGTAGCTGCGCCACTAGCTAAATCTAGCGGGAAGTTGTGAGCGTTACGTTCATGCATCACTTCAAAACCAAGGTTTGCGCGGTTAAGTACATCAGCCCAAGTATTGATTACGTGTCCTTGAGAATCAAGTACAGATTGGTTGAAGTTAAAACCATTGAGGTTAAACGCCATTGTCGAAATACCCATCGCCGTAAACCAGATACCAATTACTGGCCAAGCACCAAGGAAGAAGTGCAGAGAGCGAGAATTATTAAAGGAAGCGTATTGGAAAATCAGACGACCAAAGTAGCCGTGTGCAGCAACAATATTGTAAGTCTCTTCTTCTTGACCAAATTTGTAGCCATAGTTCAAAGATTCAACTTCAGTTGTTTCACGCACCAAAGAAGAAGTTACCAAGGAACCGTGCATTGCGGAGAATAAAGCTCCGCCAAATACACCCGCTACACCCAACATATGGAAAGGATGCATCAAGATGTTATGTTCGGCTTGGAAGACCAACATAAAGTTGAACGTTCCCGAAATACCTAGAGGCATACCGTCAGAAAATGAACCCTGTCCTAAAGGATAGATCAAAAATACTGCAGTAGCTGCAGATACGGGTGCAGAGTAAGCAACACAAATCCAAGGGCGCATACCGAGACGGAAGCTAAGTTCCCACTGACGACCCATCCAGCAGAAAATGCCAATTAGGAAGTGGAAAATAATTAGCTGATAAGGACCACCGTTGTATAGCCACTCATCTAGAGATGCTGCTTCCCAAATAGGATAAAAGTGCAGACCGATCGCATTACTAGAAGGAACGACCGCGCCAGAAATAATGTTGTTTCCGTAAATTAAAGAGCCAGCCACAGGCTCACGAATTCCATCAATATCTACAGCGGGTGCTGCAACAAAGGCGATGATAAAGCAAGTAGTCGCAGAAAGAAGACAAGGGATCATAATAACGCCAAACCAACCGACATATATACGGTTGTTAGTATTAGTTACCCAACGGCAAAATCTTTCCCAAAGACTATAGTTGCCATCTTGACGAATAGTAGTTGTCATAGATTATGTATAGCTGAATATGTTTTGCATCATTTTGAGATATTTTTTGTATCTCATCTTTTAAGTATATTTACATCTCTTCCAATCAAGACGTAATATTTAGCAAATTTTTTTTACCATATGTTAAGCAGCAAATTATATTTTAAATAAAAAGCAAT
>JBCBEA010000180.1:0-7678 GCA_038529195.1 Cyanobacteria bacterium J06600_6 | reverse complement strand
GTCAGCTTTAAACTTAGTTCACACTCTTGAGGTATATCAGTAATATCACTCAAGTATATCAGCCAATGTTGAAACCAGCCAACCCAATCGAGAGATTCAAGCTGCTCTAAATATTTTGGACTGAGCTTCGTACCATAATTATTTTCAACATAAACGTCTGCACCAGTAGAATGTCCTACAGCTAAATTCATGAATAAATTAGGGTTTGGTTAAAAAAGCAAGCACCAGTAGAACTGTAACTAAACCAACGCTAGTCAAGAAGAAATGCCAAAGAGACTGTCTGCCCTTACGAACCATATTTCTCATTGCCAACTTAACAAAGCTATCTTCTGGCTCTGATGTCTGGTTGACTGTTTTAGAAACATCTTCAGCGGGATTGGGGGAATTGACGGCAACTTCTTGGGTAGATTCGGAAGTAGATTCAGCCATTGTTTGAATTATTCTCGTTTGATTAAGTTTTGTTTCGATAATATTTAATTCAATAATAGTACCCGAGCGCCCCAAAAGCATAAAAATCCGCTAGTTAAAGGTACGGTGAGATTATCTATCCCTACCTTAGAGAACGCCTCGGCAATTGTGGAGATGACTGCAACCACTAGGGAAATTGTCCATATCTGCCAGCTGTTGCCTTCAACGCTGTAAAGGACTGTCCCCGCAACGATAAAAGCAGCCGTTGCCATTGCGAAAGAGCCTTCCCAGCTTTTATTGATGTTCCAAACCTGATACTTATGGCGACCAAATCTTTGCCCTACAATCGCTGCCATGCCGTCACCCCAAGCCATAGTCAGAATGCCAATTACCGCATACTGGGGAGCGTTGAGCCAGAAGCAGCCAGATAGGACACCCATACTGATGGCATAGAACAGGGTGCCAAAACTTTTGCGCCCAACACTTTCAATACTGGGGAGTATAGGGATTAAATAAGAAGTTATGGCGATCAAACCAGCAATAACGGCAGCGATGACAATTACCGAGCGGGAAATATTAAACCACCAGGCAAGTAAAATGACGTTTCCACTACCAATGTGTACTACTTTACGAGTCAGTTCGGGATCGTCGGGAAGCAAACGACTAAGAAGGTTCGCAATAGCCACTAACACTCCCAGATAGATAAATACTGCCCCTAGAGGTAGGGCGAGATCAATGAGGGCAGGATTCATTAACAGTGATTCTGGATTGCCCATGTATGTATTCCAATTGATTGATTGATTTACTTTTTTCTCTATTATCTCTTCTAAGCAAGTGAATCAAGTCTAGGTCAAAACTAATGTTTTTCAGATGGTTTTCAGACAAAGGAGGATCGCATTCCGCATGTACTGTTTAAGGTTCAAGATTAAACCCTAGTTTTCACTTTACAGACGCAGTTTAGGCAGTTTAGATATTAAGTAGATGTTCAACTAGTTATTCCTCTACCCGAACTAATCGATATCCCAAACCATGAACAGTCTCAATAAAATCTCTGGCAGCTCCTGCTCGTTTAAGTTTCTGGCGCAAGCTTCTAATATGCACTTTGACAGTATCTTCATCTGGGGGAGCTTCTAGTGACCAAATACTATCAATAATGACGGAACGACTCAGAACTCGCCGACCATTTCGCAGTAATAACTCTAAAATACTATATTCTTTGGGAGTTAAATGGATTAATTGAGTGCGGTAGATTGCTTCATAAGTACTGGGGTTAAACTGTAACTCTCCCCAGGTCAGAATTGGAGTTCTGGAAGTGCTGTCTCTACGTAACAAAGCCCGAATTCTAGCAAACAATTCTCCTAAATCCACGGGCTTAACAATATAGTCATCTGCACCTGCATCTAGACCAGTTATCTTATCAGTAATAGTATCGAGGGCAGTAATCATCAAGATTGGCATTTGATATTTTTGAGAACGCAGCTTTTGACAGAGTTCAATCCCGTTAAAATCTGGCAGCATCACATCAAGCAAGATCAAATCGTAGTCTAGAGATTTGAGATAGTCTAATGCTGATTCACCATCGTTAGCAACGTCCACAACATATCGTTGATCAACAATTGCTTCGGCTAAAGTTTCAGCTAAATCAAAATCATCTTCAACTAAAAGAATTCGCATTAAAACCCATTCATTCTGACAGTGACATTTTAATAATCTAGTCCCTAATTTACTAAAAAAGGGTCGTTGTTTTGCAGTTGCAACAGAATAGTTATTATTCATATTGATTTAAGGACCAAAAACTTTCCGATTTCTTTCCTTTTTGTTAACTCATTTACTTACGATGCATTTGTTATTGTTCTGTTTAGCGGAGTTGAAAAGCAGCATTATTCGTTTGAATGAATACAATGAGCGAAGGCTAGTTGGGTCTTTAAAACTCTGGCGATCTGATAAAAACTTTTAAAACTTCAATTTTTTAGAACAGTAACGACATGGTGATTCCTTTACTAAAATATTCACCTTCATCTCAAAATCAACGAGTTTTGGGCTATGAAATTCCAGGAGACGAACAGTCTAGGATCTACAATGCCGAAAATCTTTTGTCTGACTCTGAGATCGGAGAGTTAATTTGGGCTGCATACAGACAAATTTTTAATGAACAGCAGATATTAGCTAGCAATCGGGAACGAGCTTTAGAGTCTCAACTTCGCAATGCACAGATTACGGTCAGAGACTTCATCCGTGGTTTGTTGCTTTCCGATACCTTCCGAAAACGTAATTACGAGCCGAATAATAATTATCGTTTTGCTGAAATGTGTGTGCAGCGAGTTTTAGGTCGCAATGTTTACAGCGATCGGGAAAAATTAGCCTGGTCAATTGTTCTAGCGACTAAAGGATTAAAGGGATTTATTGACGCTTTGTTGGACAGCGAAGAGTATCTCAATAGCTTTGGAGATGATATTGTTCCTTATCAACAAAGACGCATTCTACCCCAGCGGTCGGAAGGAGAATCTCCTTTTGCAAGAATGCCTCGCTATGGAGCAGACCATCGGGCGACATTAGAAAGTCTGGGTTACTTTACTCATCAAGAAAAAGACTATCCTTGGGTCACTAGTCAACCTTATTTACCACCCGCACCAGTCTTATTGGCTGCCAAGATTTTGACTTTCGCTGGAGCGGGATTGTTAGGATTGTTGACTTTGGCAGTTGCATTTGCTGCCTTTGGCTGGATTTCTCTGTAGTCATTTTCTGGCAATATTTAAACTTGATTCCTCCCCAGGACTGTTTTGTTACTTTCAGTCCTGCTTTTTTTTCAATATTTTTGATGCTGATACATATATTCTGTTTATAGATACACACTATAAGCTCGAAGCGATTATCTATGTTTAATTCCCCAGTTTTTATAATTCTAGGGTTAGTAATCTTAGTAGGCTGTTATTTGCTAATCTGTCGAGAGGTTATTCGTCGTCGCCAAGCCCAGATTAAGCTTATTAGACAAAGTGAGCGAGAACGAGTTATTAATCAGATCGCTCGACAAATTCGCCAATCATTAGATTTAACCGACATTTTAAGCACGACTGTCACCGAGGTCAGAGATTTTCTAGATTGCGATCGCGTTTTAATTTATCGCTTACAAGCAGACTGTACGGGTAAAACAATTCAAGAAAGAGTATTATCACCCTACCCTAGTATTTTGGGCAAAACATTCCCCGAAGAGGTTTTTCCCAAAGAATATCACCAAGCCTATATTCAAGGTAAAAATCGGACTATTACCAATATCGAACAGGACGATCTAGAGCCATGTCTAGCCGACTTTGTCAGACAATTTGGCGTTCAAGCGAAGTTAGTCGTGCCTATTGTGCAAGAAATTAGAGATATTGCCGAGCCTGAAACATCTAGCGCCGCCACTCCAGTTGCTTATCTGTGGGGACTGTTAATTGCCCATCAATGTAGGACGACAAGAGAGTGGCAATCTTTAGAAGTAGACTTGATGAATCAATTAGCGACTCAAGTAGCGATCGCTATTCAACAGTCAGAACTATACAGCCAACTACAGCAAATTAATACTAATTTGGAGGCGAGAGTCCATCGACGTACTCAGGAATTAGCTCACACGAATCAAGCCTTAAAAGATGAAATAGTAGAACGTCAACAGACTGAACAAGCTTTAAGACAAACGTATCAAACTCTCCAATCTCTAATTGCCGCTTCTCCACGAGCCATTTTTACGTTAGATCTAAATGAGCGAGTTCAAGTTTGGAATCCTGCTGCCACAAAAATATTCGGCTGGAGTGAAACAGAAATCGTCGGTCAATCTAACCCAGTAGTCAATACCAAATTAGTACCTCAATACGATGAATTGAGACAAAAAATTATTCAGGGCATTACTCCCTCCAGTTTAGAAATAAAAAGACAGAGAAAAGATGGCATAGAAATCGACATTGTCTTTTCTGCTGCTCCTTTAATTGATAATGAAAATCGAGTTAATGGTATTGTCGCCGTAGTTGCAGATATTAGTGAACAAAAAAAACAAGCAGAACAGGTTAATTTGTTGCAATCGGTGGTGGTTAACACTAACGATGCAGTCTTGATTACGGATGCCGAACCTATTGACGAACCAGGACCGAGAATTATCTATGTGAACGAAGCATTTACTCGCACCACTGGCTATACCCTCGAAGAAGTTATTGGTAAAACCCCTCGTATTCTTCAGGGACCAAAAACTAATCGTCAAGCCTTAGCTAAAGTTAGACAGGCTCTCAAAAACTGGCAGCCTGTAACAGTTGAAACCATTAACTATCGCAAAGATGGTTCAGAATTTTGGGTGGAATTTAGTATCGTTGCCGTCCGCAATAAACAAGGTTTTTATACTCATTGGATTTCTGTTCAGCGGGACATTACAGAACGTAAACGACTGTCGGAAATGAGTCTAGCACTAGCGAGAGAAAGAGAACTCAGTGAGATGAAAACCCGCTTTTTTTCCATGGCTTCTCATGAATTTAGGACTCCCTTAAGTACAGTTTTAGCAGCAGCGCAGTTAATCGAAAATTCTCCTACTATTTGGCAAAACGAAATCAAGCGCGCTCGTAATTTAAGTCGAATTCAAAACTCGGTCAAAAATATGGTGCAGCTACTAGATGATATTTTGACCATCAATCGCGCCGAAACAGGAAAGCTAGAATTTGCCCCTCAAATCTTGCGCTTAGAGAAACTATGCTATCAATGTGTCGAAGAAGTACAGCTTAGTGCTGGTAGCCAGCATCAAATTATCTTTGACTGTCCCGCACAGGGATTGAGAGTTAGTTGCGATGAAAAATTAATGCGCTCGATTTTAGTTAATCTCCTATCTAATGCTATTAAATATTCCCCTGGGGGCGGAGAGGTGCAGGTTTCCCTAAAATTTTTGATGAGTAAGGTGCAAATTCAAATTTGCGATCGCGGGATCGGGATTCCTGCAGATTATTTAAAACAGCTATTTGAACCTTTTCATCGTGCTCAAAATGTCAGTCGAATTCCTGGAACAGGATTAGGGCTGCTAATTGTTAAAAAATTTGTCGACCTCCATCATGGTCAAATTGAATTAAGTAGTCAACTTAACGTTGGAACAGAAGTGACCATTTATTTACCATTGACAACAAAATGAGATGGGACAAAAAACCTTCCAGGAAATTTAACTTTATGCAACTACGATCAAGCATGGTGCAAACGCTAGAGAAGTCAAACTAGTCTCTGTTATATCTTAGATGTTCGGGAAAAAGCTTTTTATCATCCCCTTGGCGATCGTCATAATTCTCACCATAATTTCTACTTGGACGCTACCGACTGGTGCGACTCAGCTACCCTTTATTCAAGATATAGCAATTTATTCGCGCTTGCTGCGTCAGGTGCAGTCTGAATCTCTAAATTCTGCCTGTATTCGCTTAGATGGACGCTGTTTGTTTAAATTATCGGCTACCGATCCAGATCTACTGTCCGATCGTATTCATATTATTCAGAAGCGTTTTGGTGATGTTACAGCAGATTATTTAGCTGAAGCAGATAGTCAAGCAGAAGTAACGATTAAGCCAACAGGCAATTTACAGGATCTGTATCTCAAGATTGATGATACATCTAATCAATTTGAGGAACAAAGCTCTGAGCGTTTGTTTACCGTAACTAACGTCGATGCTAGGGCTAATGATTTAGGTGTGCCTGTCCGAGCCAAACAGCTAAAATATACGATTGAGGAAGGTTTAGCACAGGCAAAACAAGAAAGATTGCCAGAATATTTCCGCCGACAAATAATTATTGGACTATCGGTTTTTAGCATTATCTGGCTGGGTAATTTTCCTCTGTGTCGGGGAATCAGGATGCTGCGTAAGTCCGTCAGAAGGCTTGCCCCTACTTCCAGTTCTAAAGCTCTGTCTGTCAAGGAGCAGTTAGCTCAACGTCAAAAATGGAATTCAACCGCGATCCAGTTGCGTTTGTTACAGCTAACTCAACTATTAGCTTGGTGTGGCGGAACACTATGGATTTTAGATCTTTATCCTCAGACGAGAATTGTTCCTTTTTTACTGATTGCCGCCCTAAGAATTCCCTTTCGGATTAGTTTAGTGGCTCTGCTAGTGTATTTCTTGATTCGTTCAACCTATTTTTTAATTGCCAGACTAAGCGCCACGGCGATCGATGGTCAGCCAGCCGTTCCGAAAGTCAATCAGCGTCGAAAATTACGCATTAACACCACAACTCGCATTTTACGCAGTGCAGTAACAATCTTTTGGGTTAGCTTGGGTATACTCGCAGCTTTTTGGGTAAATGGCGTAAATCTTGCCCCGTTATTGACTGGTGCGGGTATTTTTGGTCTGGGTATATCTCTGGCTTCCCAAAATTTGATCAAAGATGCGATCAATGGCTTCGTAATTATTTGGGACGATCGCTATGCCGTAGGAGATATTGTTGATATTGGGACAGTTAGCGGAATGGTAGAAAATATTAATCTGCGCATTACTCAGTTAAGGGATGCCGAGGGAAGACTAATTACCGTTCCCAATAGTGCCGTAGAAATTGTCTCGAATCGTTCAAGTCAGTGGTCTAGAGCCGATATTAATATTCCCGTGGCTTATCAAACAGATATAGACCGAGCTTTGGGAGTAATACAGCAGGTAGCCCAAACCATTACCCAGGATAGCCAGTGGCAAGAGCGAATTTGGGAGTTTCCGAATATTCTGGGGGTCGAAAAATTTAGCGATCGCGGAATTTTAATTCGCATCTGGATCAAAACTGAACCCCTAAAACAGTGGGAGGTTGCCAGAGAGTTTCGCCGTCGGGTTAAAATTGCCTTTGATCGTGCGGGTATCCCGATTCCTCTCCCACAGCAGCAAATTTTGCTTGAAAGTAAACCAGCACTAAATAATTTAGAACAGAATTAATCTGGCTTAATTGACAAAATAATTTCTATTGCCTTTGGCATCTAAAGCTTCTCCCAATCTGGTTAAAGCCAGAACATAGGCAGCAGTACGCAAAGAGAGCGTCTGTTCCTGACTAATTTTCCAGACTCGCTCCGCCTCCTCTGTCATTTTTGCCTGCAAACGCTGATTGACCTCTTCTAATGTCCAATACCAACCGCTACGATTTTGTACCCATTCAAAATAGCTGACGGTAACTCCACCCGCATTAACGAGAATATCAGGAAAAATATAGGTCTCTCGGGTCGCTAAAATTTCATCCGCGTCGGAGCTAATTGGACCATTTGCTACTTCAAAGATGTATTTAGCTTTAATATCTTGGGCATTGGCTT